>JBFHVK010000520.1:0-1577 GCA_041589615.1 Gammaproteobacteria bacterium
AGCAGGAAGAAGCCAAAGGTCTCGGCAACGCGGATAAGGTCTTTCAGGTCACCATTAGCGATATTTTCATCATTATGGCTAATCAGTGACGTACGGATCAGTTGCAGGTCATTTAAAAACTCGTGCTCAGACGGGTAGGCGTGTGGATAGTTCGCATCGGTCTTGCCCGTAAGGCGTGCCCTGACCAGGGAAAGGTTCTGCTGCAGACGATAATGCATAAACGACAGCTTGCGTCGGTACGGCGCATTAGTGAAGGCGTTCGGTGATGCCGCGTAAACTTCAAAACGAATATTCTCGTCTTTCTCCAGGCTATCCATAAAGGATTTTGTTGGGTTACAAAGTTCTATCGAGTGAGTAAGCTGCTTATTCAGCTCAATAACACGGTAGATGTATTCCTGCAGGATAACTTCGGTCTGCATGCGCAGTGCCATGGCCGTGGTATCCGGTGTGACGAACGGGTTACCATCACGGTCACCGCCAATCCACGAGCCAAAGCTGAGGAAACTGGGTACGGTGATACTGCTATCCGGGTAATGTTTGTTGATCTTGCGTTCCAGGTTGCGGTAGATATGCGGTACCGCATTGAACAGGCTGGTACGGAAGTAATACATGCCGTTCTTTATTTCATCGCGTACCTGTGGCTTATGTTCGCGAACTTCATTGGTGCGCCATAGCTGCTGTATTTCTGTTTCCAGTTCATCGGTCAGTTCTTCCTGCTGAATCTTGCCGATTCTATTGTCATTCAGGCGATCATTCAGCAGGAAGATGCGTCGCAGGGCATTCATCACGCTTCGACGCTTGGATTCGGTGGGGTGTGCGGTAAATACCGGGATATAGGCGAGGTGGTCCAGCAGCTCCTGTATCTGCATGGCATCAACACCATCCAGGCGATACTGTTCGAGGGTATGATCGAAAGAGCCCAGCCAGAGTGACTTGCCATTGAATATCTGCTCACGACGCTGCAGGTGCTGGTAGTCTTCTTCGGCGATATTAATCAGGCTGAAGTAAATACTAAACGCGCGAACTACCTGGGTAAGGGTGTCAGGATCGAGAGACTCGATAAAGGCCATTAACTGGGCGCGTTTTTTCGGGTTATCCGTCTTACGCAGGCTGATATAACCCTTGCGTAGCTTTTCCACTGCATCATACACATGGGTGCCCGCGAGCTTCTTGATGACATTGCCCAGCAGATTGCCGAAGAGCTTTACACGCCTGCGTAGCTTCTTGTCGCTCGATGATGAAGGCTTCTTTGTGCTACTACCCATGTTTATTATTACCAGAAGTTGATATAAGGCGCGGTATTATACATGAAACCGCGTGACGGGAAAAAGAACGCTTTAAATTGACTATTCGCAGCAAAATGGCGAGTAATGATTGAAAAATCAACAGACTAAACATACTCTTTGGTGAAGCTTACAACATGGGACCAAGATGAGCAATTTAACAGATTCAGCCGAGTGGAAGGCATTAGAGCAGCATTTTGAAAGCGTATGTGGTGTGCATATGCGTGATTTATTCAATGAAAACCCACAACGATTCGAGCAGTATTCGGTGCGGCTTGGCGATCTCCTGCTGGA
>JBFHVK010000521.1:0-1575 GCA_041589615.1 Gammaproteobacteria bacterium
CATTACCTGGAAAGTCGGGTAGACAGTATCGAAAGCGCACACGATCAGACGAAAAAAGAGGTCAGAAACAACAGCAACATGACAATGAAGGTTTTAGGCGGTCTTTCTGTGGCCGTATTCGCTGCTGGCGTCGTTTTAAAGCTCATCTAGTGCAGTTTATCGGGTTAAGTGTTAAAATGGCTTAGAATTGGTTTTAGAGAAGAATAAGAGGGCATTATGAGCGAGAGCAAAGACGATTTACCAGACAACCCCGCAGCCATTAACAGCATGGAGCTCTGGGAAGTTGCCAACGTTAATTTGAAAACAGCAAAAAAAACAGGTCGACCATTAGCTTTGACCCCTGAATTGATGTGGGAGCGAGCGCAGAAATATTTTGCTTGGTGCGGTCATAAGAAGATTATCGAAGAAAAGATCGGGTTTTATCAGGGTGAGTCATGTTCTGGGTATGTTTTCCATACTCGGCCAATGAGCATTGCCGGGCTAATTGTCTTCCTGGGCATCTCTAAACAGTCATGGCACTCTTACAAGGAAAGAGAGGCCTTTCTAGACGTCACGGCTCTCATAGAGTCGATTATGTTTGAGCAGAAGTTCTCTGGGGCATCGGTTGGTAAATTCAACGCTAACATTATCGCGCGTGACTTGCAGCTTTCTGAATCGCAAAAGGTTACGATGGAAAATGGATCTGTTACGCCCTGGGATAAGATCACTGGCGGTGACGACGATGATGATGACGAATAAATTTCGCGGTTGTGTCATGGAAGTTTTAGCGCTATGTTAAAAGAGAAAGCAAACTACCGCAGAGGTTATCATGTTGCACCTGGATAGAATCATTTAGGAGGTGATCTTATCTCGTCACGCCGGTAGGGCGTTACTTTCCGTTATCTCGCCTAGTAGGTGTCAGGAATCCAGCAATTAGAGCTCCCACTTGTGGAGCTCTTTTTTTTGTGAGGTGTGTCACAGTAATATTTTGCACCCTTGTTATTATGAGGGCGTTTTTAGTTAACAAAGGAACTAGCATGAAATCAATAATTAAAGCTCTAAAAGAAAAGCCAGCGATTACAATCTACAAGCTGGCGATTTATCCAGTTCTCATCATTATGCTACTTTTGACGTCATGCCTAGTCGCTGCGTTCAACCTGAGCATTAAAGATGGCATTGATTTTTTTAATGATGCTTTGTGATATCTATCACATACAAATCCAATTGCCCTTGCTATGGTTGGGGCTCTTTTAACTCACAGAGGAAATACCATGTTTATCGAAGGATTTGGAAACGGTTTATTGATTGGCGCCATCGCTGGTGCGGGTTATATATTTGGCGACTTGGTTTATGATTCGCCCTGGGCTAAGTATGCTTGTTTGGTGCTTGGCGCTGCAGCTGGCTATGTTTATTTCGGAGCTTAACCATGTCCGACGCAAAGCACGAAATCAAACTCATCATCATTCAGAACCCTGGAGTAACCCCCTCGCAGATATCAATGGCAAGGGGTTGTGGATTGTCTATCATTTACGAATGCTTTAATGAGCTAAACATCCCCAGGTCTCGCGCACCTAAAAAGTCAGTTAGCAAAAAGGC
>JBFHVK010000522.1:0-1575 GCA_041589615.1 Gammaproteobacteria bacterium
CATACTCAGAAGGTGAAGTCATTGCGACTAGACTGTGATGGCGATGTAATTGTGATGCAGATTGAGCAAACCGGCGGAATTGCCTGTCATACAGGACGTGAAAGCTGTTTCTTCCGGGAATTCAAAGATGGTGAGTGGGTGGCAGTTGATGACGTCATCAAGGATCCGAAAGAAATTTACTAAACACGAATGGCAGGATCAGTATGAGCGACGTATTAAACAGGCTGGCGGAAGTGCTGGAGCAGCGAAAAAATGCTGAGCCTGATTCGTCGTATGTGGCAAAGCTTTATAGCAAGGGACTTGATGCCATTCTTAAAAAAATTGGTGAAGAAGCCACAGAAACCGTCATGGCGGCGAAAGATGGCGAGGCCGATAAAATAATATATGAAATTGCCGACCTGTGGTTCCATTCTATGGTACTACTGGCGCAACAGGGCCTGAGTCCTGAAGATGTTTTAAGGGAATTAGACAGGCGCTTTGGCCTGTCGGGTCTTGAAGAAAAAGCTTCGAGAGAAAAATAACAACTGCTTGTTGCAGTTTTGTTCACTGGAATTATGAGGATTTAAAGATGGGTATAAGTATTTGGCAGCTGGTGATCGTTCTTGGCATCGTTATACTGTTGTTCGGCACAAAGAAGCTACGCAATATCGGTGGTGACATGGGTTCGGCCATTAACAGTTTCAAGAAAGCCATGAAAAATGGTGAGAAAGATGCTGATAAGAGCCTGGAAGGCAAAGATGAAAATATCATCGAGGCTGAAGTCACCAAGAAAGAAAAAGATCAGGCATAAGTTTTTACTGAACTGTAAACATTATGTTTGATATTGGCTTTCTTGAACTGGCGATTATACTGGTGCTGTCATTGCTGGTGCTTGGTCCTGAGCGTCTGCCAAAAGCGGCGCGTACGGTCGGTTACTGGTTTGGTAAGGCGCGTCGGTATGTTGAAGGAATGAAATCACAGGTCGAGGCCGAGTTTGATTCAACTGAAGTCAAGCGCCTGCTACATAACCAGGAAGTACAGATTCGTGAACTGCAAAATAAATTGCAGGGTGGTGAAGACTATATTAATAGTGAGTACCATAACCAGTTTGAAAATCTGGATGACCCGGGTACTGATATAGAATCGCAGGATAAAAAACCAGCCGGGCCTCAATACGATATGATTGAGGAGGATGACGAACGCTGGGATGAGTTGCCTGAAAGCAATACTCAAAAACAGGCTGAAGAGAAGTCTGAAAATCATCACGATGAAGTTATTGAGCGAGAGAATTCTATCGCAGAGTCACCGAGTAAAACTCAATGAGTAAACAGCTTGGTGAAAATGAAAGCAGTGAGCAGGAGCTTGGCTTTATCGGTCATCTGATGGAGCTTAGAGATCGCCTGTTACGTAGTGTGCTAGCTGTAATCTTTGTTTTCCTGTTTGCATTCCCTTTTGCGAATGATATATATCATCTACTGGCACTGCCACTGGTAAATAATCTGCCCGAAGGTGGTAGTATGATAGCTACCGGTGTTATATCTCCTTTTTTAACGCCGATTAAGCTGGCATTTATTTCATCTATTTTTGTCGCATTTC
>JBFHVK010000523.1:0-1565 GCA_041589615.1 Gammaproteobacteria bacterium
AGCGGTTTCAGTAACCCTATTTCTTTTACTTTTGGCCCTTCTGGTGTATCAGTTATAGACAAAGAAGATGAGTTGCAGGCCATTCGTGATGATAAAGAGCTGCAAGCTGTTAGAGATTTTAATATAAACAGCTAACGCCCTAATAACCAGCCACGTTGTTTGTGGTCTGCGTTAATTTAATTGTTAGATTTTGAGGTATTTATTATGGAAGTGTTTGTGTTAAATGAGACAGAGCAGGACGGGTCTGCCGAAACAATAGGTGTGTTTGATTCACCTAAGATCAGTGTTGACACGCTAAAAGGCTACTATGGTCCTCGGTTGCGAGTAATGGAAACAACAGACGTTCGTGACAGTGGGATTGAGTGGCAGAAAAAAATCATGGTTGATGGTGTTGAGACGGTATTAACGCTGCACTACTTCACAGTTGGTGAAATCTAACGCATTAGTTGTGTTGCAGGCGCGTTGTCTGCGACTGTCAAAACGAATGCCTTGTTATGTGCAAGGTATGGAGGGGCTATGGATTATAAAGACTATGGGGTTACACCAGAACAGTACCATGCTGGATTGAATAAGCTATGGGACGCATTAGGCAATACAGGAAATGGAACTGATGACGTTTTTACTTTGTGCGCTAACAGGATTAAAGAGCTTGAGGAAGAAGTACGCGAATACTCAGAAGCACAACAGCCAATTTAGGCACATAACGCCCTAATAACCGGCGAGCGAAGCGAAGTCCGAGCCGTAAGGCGATGTTAATTTACTTGTTAGGTGATTTATGAAAATGAAAGCAGTTATATGGCGACATTCCGGAGATGGAGGCAAGCCAGAAACGACTATAAATGAGCTTAAAGGTAGCTGGTTTGTTGATGCTGCAATGAGACTAATTAACTTGGATGAGGAGGATAAGGATTTGCTGTTTCAAACCGTTGACTTTGAGTGTTGGTGTGAAGTTGAACTATGTCTAGCACATGATGCAGACCCTTTAGACCCTTACTTCTCATTAATTAATTTTACTAGGCTCACCTAACGATTAAAGTAAGCAGCGGCCAAAAGTCGAACTTAAACGAAACCAGAGAGGATTGAGACTATGAAACACTTAAACAAAACCGCGTTGCTTTTGGCCGTCAGCTTGGCTGCCTTGTTAGCTGCTGGTTGCACAATGAATGGTGGCGACGTAGCAGAAGAAGACCGTAATAAGATAATGACCTGTACTGACACAAGAGATGGCGAGGTGTTCCAGTTCAATACCAACACCATAACTAATGTTCGCGCTGGGATAGGTGCGCCAAGCTCATTCGATATTGTGACGTTGGACGGCAGGAAAATAACCTTGAACAGCAACATGGAAGCATGGTTGAAATGCGAGAAAAGCAGCTAACGCTCAGTTAAACGGCGAACGCTGTTTGTGGTCTGCGTTAATTTACTTGTTAGCTGTGGAGGCTAGAAATGGAATACGAAATTAAGAAATTGGTTGCTGATGGTGAAAGGATAGTAACCGTGGACGGTGAATACATATCCACTGTATCGATGACGCGAGAAGCTAAGGCGCTTCTTGATAACGATGG
>JBFHVK010000524.1:0-1564 GCA_041589615.1 Gammaproteobacteria bacterium
GTTACAGCAGTGTGATCTGTTTAACCACGATATCTGATCGTTTCAGCTAGATTATTTCTGTCGGCATTATCGTATGTTGGACACTCCCACAAAGGCGTGGGTCATCTAATTTAAGGCAGGCAGATCACTGAGTGATAAAAATAACAACCGCAGCCACCCGCCAGCTGATCTTGCCCCGATAAAACGGACACGTTAATTTTCATGCTGCTATTCGCTCATATTCCATCGGTGAACAGTAACCTATTCCCGAATGCAGCCGTTTTCTGTTGTAGTAATCATTGATATATCTCGCCAAAGCATACTTCAATTCCTCCGATGAATGGAATGTCGTATTGCGAATCAACTCAGCCTTCATTGAATGGAAGAATGATTCCATATGAGCATTATCAGTACACTTGCCCGGCCTGCTAAGGCTATGTGTAATTCCTAGTTTGTGAAGCTCTTTCTGGTATTCCGATCCACGATACTCAACTCCACGATCAGTATGAAGCATCAATCCTTCGCCTGGCCGGCGCTTTCTTACTGCTGTCTTTAGCGTTCTGCCGGTAACTGCCGTCGTTCTTTTAGTGTCCAGACTCCAGCCGACGATTCGCCTTGAATAAAGATCCATGATGACCGACAGATAGTGCCACTTCTTTTTAACTTTCAGGTACGTAACGTCGGCCACCCAAACCTTATTCTTCGCTTCAGGGACTGCGCCATCTGATCGAAGGTTCTCGCCAGAAGCCAGAAAGCGTTTCAGGCCTGGAGCGCGATACGTTACCTTAGTTACCCGAGCGATCAGGCCCATCTCCTGCATCAGCCGTGCGATGCGCTTCCTACTGACCTGAAAACCCTGCTTTAGCAGTGCTTTCCAGATTCTCGGGCTTCCGTAGCGTCCTTCGTTTTCATCTGAAATACGCTTGATATGGAGGCGCAGTTCCTTATCCGACTGATCACGTTCAGATGGTTCTCTATTAAGCCAAGCATAGAAACCACTTCGCGAAACTCCCAGCCATTCACATGTTCGCTTAATGCCTAGTTCTCGTCCGAATTTCTCGATAAATCGATATCTTGCTGATGTTCCTCCGCAAGAAACCGTTGCCACTTTTTTAGCAGATCAAGCTCCTGTTTAAGCTTCTTGTTCTCTGCTTCCAGCTTCTTAACCTTCGAGATTTCCTTTTCTTGCTTGCTGGTCGCCTCGGTTAGCTTCTTACGTTTATCTGCCACGATCTTGCCTTCACGGTATTCTTTTCGCCATCGTGACAGCATGAAAGGATGTATGTCGAGAGTATTGGCTACTTCCTGAACCTGAATCCCTTCAATCAGGCTTAACTGAACCGCTTTGACTTTAAACTCGTTCGAATACTGCCAAGTCTTTCTTGGCTGGGTATATTTTGGCATTGGACACCTCGTCAGTTTGACTTTGGTGTCCGTTTTATCGGGGCAAGATCAGCGTCCCTCTGGCTGGCTTTGTTATGCGAATTTTAGTGAATGTACTCGATAATTAGATAATCAAGCCAGTTTCTTGCATCTTCAATTTTTTGAAGCACCATGTTCAGTGCATCTTCATCAAACTGGCACA
>JBFHVK010000525.1:0-1552 GCA_041589615.1 Gammaproteobacteria bacterium
GTCAATAAGGTCATAATAAATATCGTCATGCAAATAAAGAAAAGCACCAGGTTTCCTCGCCAGAATATTTTTTCAAGTTTACTGGCACGGTCTTCTGCCATGTTCTTGCTCGCTAGCGGTAATGCCTGTGTGGACAATCCATGTTCGGCGTAAGCATGAATCTGTTTTTCATTTATACCCATATCCAGAAGCTCATTAACAATCGTCTGGGCAGATCTGGCACTGGGCAGGAGATAGTTTAATCGTCGGAACATAATGCGCTCCTTGTATAAACAATGAGTTAATAATTAGCCTTCGGCGACATAGTCATCGCTGTTATTACCCGTGAGTGCAATTTTATGATCATCATCTCTTTCCCACTCAAGAAATGTGTTCATATTATCTTCGTCATCAAAGTAGATTTCGATGCCATTATCGCCGTCGCCTTCATAGTGGCAGGGATGTCCGGCTGTATCGGAAATTTCATTCAGGCTAATAGGATCTGTAGTAATGCGAATATGCATGATGACCTCCTGGAGATATGCATGAGATCTGTTGGGGGAGTACTATCTATTAGATATACGCCTGTGGATTGTAATTAGCAAGGTAATGCTAATTGTATTTATTAATACGCCTGTAAGGCTAATAACTTTAAATTATGGCGTGTATCGTTCTGGATGTTTTTTAATAACCCAGAAACAACAAAGCCGGGCATATAGCCCGGCTTTGTCAGGTGTAAATAAAATCGCAGTTTATGCGTTTTCTTTACGCTCTTTTGCTTCCTTAATAACTTCTTCAGCAACGCTGTTCGGACATGGGCTGTAGTGTGAGAACTCCATAGAGAACTGACCACGACCAGAAGTCATTGTACGCAGGTCACCGATGTAACCAAACATTTCACTCAGTGCAACGTGCGCTTTAATACGTACACCTGTTGGTCCAGCTTCCTGACCCTGGATCATGCCACGGCGACGGTTAAGGTCACCGATAACATCACCAACGTGATCTTCAGGTGTAAATACATCAACCTTCATGATGGGCTCAATCAGTTGTGGGCCAGCCTTTGGAATAGACTGACGATATGCACCTTTAGCTGCAATTTCAAACGCAACAGCCGAGGAGTCAACCGCGTGGAAAGCACCATCCATAAGCGTTAATTTAACGTCAAGTAATGGGTAGCCAGCCAGTACACCTTCGTCCAGCATGCTCATGAAGCCTTTTTCAACGGCAGGCCAGAATTCACGAGGTACGTTACCACCGGTAACCTTAGATTCATATTCGAAACCTGAACCTGGCTCACCTGGCTCGATGATGTAGTCGATCTTACCAAACTGGCCAGAACCACCAGACTGCTTCTTGTGAGTGTAGCTATCTTCAATACGCTGCGTGATAGTTTCGCGATAGGCAACCTGTGGTTTACCAACCGTAACATCAACACCGTGAGTACGCTTAAGGATATCGATCTTGATATCCAGGTGAAGCTCACCCATACCTTTAAGGATAGTTTCACCAGAATCTTCATCGGTTTCAACCTGGAATGATGGATCTTCTGCAACCATCTTCGACAGTGCGA
>JBFHVK010000526.1:0-1548 GCA_041589615.1 Gammaproteobacteria bacterium
CTGTGACACCAGCCCACCTGCCTGTGCATAGTGCGCCTTAAACAGGTTCTTGAGTAATTCGAAATCGATCATCGATACATCCAGGCCAAGTTTGCCCGCAATCGACGGTAAAATATTGTGCTGCAGATTATCAATATACGCTGGCATATTGATTGCCAGATAACTTAACTGTTGCGCAAGCAGGGGAAATACCAGCAGAGCTAGCACGGTGATAGCTGCAAATAGCACAATGAACACGATACTTACCGAGAGTGTCCGTGGAAAACGTTTTTCCAGTCTGTCAGCCAGTGGATCGCCAAGGTATGCAAGTAGCGCCGCAACAAAAAAGGGCGTAAGTATGGGTGACAACAGATAAAGCAGCAGTGAGATAGCCGCCAGTGAAGTAAATATCATCCACTTTTGCGAATCTGAAACCTGACTCATCCATTCAACCTGTATTGCAGAATATGCGCTCGAGGTATCAAGACCGGTACTGAAGGCACAATACTGGTCGATGAAGCCTGTTCAGCGTCATTGTTTATCAGTGGTACTGCAATATTTTCCTGTGCCTGCCCATTTACAGGATTGCTGACATCCTGGCCGACCGGCGTGTTATCCGGAACTAGTACCCGACCAAGCGCAATTATCCGTTTCAGATCATTTTCATTTCCACTGAGATCAACGTGAAAATCAAGATAATCACTATGCACATTGGTAACAAACACATTTTTCACCGGTGCGAGTGAAGACAGGTAACGGCTTGCCCTGGCATAATTTTTTACGCTATTCAGGTTACGAATACGCACCACCAGCTGTTCATTATTGAGGTTATCTGAATAAACTGCGAATCGACTGGATATATGATCCGTTGCAACACCAATACCACTACCCATTAATAACCCAAGGTCCAGGGCCGTTAGTTGCCAGTTTTCAGTTTTATCTTCCAGTGAGAGCGACCAGTTAACCTGCCAGCTGCCATTAATCCAGTTCATACGCCCCAGCACAACTGCATCCACGCCATAGCGCTGACTGGCCTGCTTAACCGGCTCCCAGAACTGGCCCCAGAGATCGATAAATTTTAGTTGCTGCTGATCCTGGGCATCATATTTCGGCCACACAATGGGCAGGCCACGTCTCCTGGCCTCTTCCGTCACGGCATCCTTGATAATAGATTCATCAGACTGCTTCAGCACGTAGCGATTCTTACCATCCTTTACCGCCAGCCAGACCAGCACATTGGGACGCTGATAACCCCAGACAGGCAGGCTACTGGCTTTAAGCATCTGCTTGATCTTGCCGTCATCAAACTGGATCCACAGCCTGTACTTCGGCTCAACTAGCGTATTCGTGCGCTTCATATAGGCATCGATTTCAGCCTGCTCCATGACCTGATAGCGATACTGTCGCACCATGCTGGTAGCCTGCTTAATATTTAGCTGGGTCGGCGCCAGGCTGGTACCCGAAATACGTACCGCAACTTCGATCAGCGCCTGTTCAAAAGCGGCATTGCGACTATCTCGCTGCTGATTGACAACAGGCAACGTGACCTCGTAAATACGCTCAATAGTC
>JBFHVK010000527.1:0-1542 GCA_041589615.1 Gammaproteobacteria bacterium
CAGGAATATTGAGTATTCCTCTAATGCCTCTATAGCTTACGATACAGCAGCAGAACAAGCGGTGCGGGGTGGATTTGGGTTTATTCGCTTATTGACTGAATATTCTGATGATTCGGCCTTTGAACAAGACATAAAGATTAAACGGGTCAGAAACCAATATAGTGTTTATTTAGACCCTGACTTTACTGAACCAGACGGATCAGACGCTAATTTTGGTTATGTGATTGAAAGAATCACTAAAGATGAGTTTGAAAGACGATATCCAAAGAAAGAATCAGGAGACTTCGAGAGAAACGCAGGCGATCATTACTGGTATGAAAAAGACCACGTAAGGATAGCGGAACGGTTCAAACGTGTCCCTGTTAAAAAGACCATTTGCTTAATGTCGAACGGCGAAGTGATGGACAAGGAAAAGATAGAGCCGATTATTGATGAATTAGCTCAAGACGGTATCACGGTTGTCAGGGAAAGAGTTGTACAGACTTATAAAGTCATGTGGTCGAAGATCAGCGGGGCAAGCATTTTAGAAGGCCCGAAAGAGTTTCCGTCTAAATATATTCCGATTATCCCCGTATTAGGGGAGGAATTGATAGTAGACGGTGAGCCAGTGTATAAATCAGCTATCCGTGACGCTAAGGATGCGCAAAGAGCCTATAACTACTCTCGATCAGCGCATATTGAGCTATCTAGTCTAGCTCCGAAAGCGCCATTTCTTATAGGTACATCACAGTTAAAAGGTGGATTAGATAAATATTGGTCTACGGCTAATACTAAAAACCATTCGTATCTGCCCTATAACGATCAAGATAATAACTCTGTCCCCTCTAGGAATATGGGCGTACAGGTTCAGCCTGGACTCGTTCAAGAGTCTATGCAGGCAGCAGATGATATTAAAGCTGCGACAGGTATATATGACGCCTCACTAGGTGCTAGAAGCAATGAGGCTTCAGGCAGAGCAATACTCGCAAGACAAAGGGAAGGCGACATATCTACCTTCGCATTCTCGGACAACCTATCAAGGTCAATCCAGCATATCGGTAGAATCTTGGTAGATATGATTCCTAAAGTTTACGACTCGACCAGAATTATGCGTTTACGCTTTCAGGATGATTCAGAAGATTTTGTTGAGATTAACAAGACTGTACGAGACGTACAGACAGGTAAAAAATTTACAGCTTACGATTTATCGTATGGCAAGTTTGACGCGGTTGTTACTGTGGGCGCTTCTTACACCACCCAAAGAATGGAAGGCAACGAAGCCCTATTGCAAGCCACACAAGCTAATCCGAACTTATGGAATATTGTTGGTGATTTAATCTTTAAGAATATGGACTGGCCCGGAGCTGATGAGATATCTAAGCGCATGAGAAAGACCATAGCACCACAACTTCTAGAAGCCGACTCAGAGGAAGCACAGCAAGCACAGATGCAAGCTCAGGAGCCGACCATAGACCAACAATTACAGGAAATGAATATCAAGGCCCAGATGGGCAAGAATGAAGCCTCTGTGATGAAATCAGAAGCCGACATGATGAAGGCTCA
>JBFHVK010000528.1:0-1513 GCA_041589615.1 Gammaproteobacteria bacterium
ATAGAGATAATCAGTATTACACCTAGTACCAAAATCGGTTTACTAATTGCACCCAAGGCAAACGGATTTCGCTTTGCTGCACTCATATTATTTTTCTCTCCCAGCCAGCTCCGGTTAAGGACTATCTGTAACTATTCGGTAGTAACTGCTTCCTACAGTGACACATGCAGGAAACGCTCATCTTCGACCAATGCGGTTATATTAAACACTGGCCAGTAACTATTATCTTTTTTAAATGCCTGTTTTATGTACGGCTTCATCCGGTTACTTATCTCAGGCAGTTCATACGCTTGATCATTTAAGGAAAAATGTCGCATCCCCTGCACTTCTTCTACTATCAATCCGGTAACAACACCTTTATGATTAATCACCATAACGCGGCCAGATTTAATATTTTTTGTTGGCTCGCCAGTAATAAATCCACCAAGATCCATAAGAGGTAACAGGCCACCACGCACATTTGCGATACCTATCACCCATGGTTTTACGCCAGGCACCCTGGTAAACGTGGGTGGATCCAGTATTTCTGTTACATCTCCCATTTTTGCAAGGAGATCCATACCTGCCACCCTGAAACCGATGCCATCCCATTCATCAGTCGCACCATCCGCAGATGGCATATACTTCGCACTCTCCAGGCATTTTTGCTCTATCTGTTTTAATCGCTGGAAAGTTGAGTGCATTGCCTTTGTACCCAAGCCTTACTTTCCCGCAAGCGCAGAGTTCACTCTGGCCATTAAATCATTCTCTTTCACTGGCTTGACGATATAATCTTTAGCGCCCTGCCTTATACCCCATACCTTGTCCGTTTCCTGATCTTTGGTGGTAACAATAATGACGGGGATCGCTTTGGTTTCTTCAATCGTTGCCAGCTGACGCGTGGCCTGAAAGCCATTAATACCAGGCATTACAATATCCATTAACACCAGATCTGGAATAATTTCCTTTGCTTTCTCAATACCGGCTTCGCCTGTTTCTGCGACATGCACCGTATGACCATTTTTCTCCAGCATGGTCCTGAAAACATGCACTTCAGTCGGCGAGTCATCAATAATAAGAATATTTGCCATTCATGTACTCCAGCTGCACTTTTACAAGTTATGCAGCATTCTAAATATTAGTTCGACGTATGCTCTTTAATAGCACCTAGCAAGTCATCCTTGGTAAAGGGCTTGGTCAAATACTGTTCAGAACCCACAATTCGTCCTCGTGCACGATCAAAAATACTATCTTTACTGGACAGCATAATCACAGGTGTGGATTTAAACATTCGATTATGTTTTATGAGCGCGCATGTCTGATAACCATCAAGACGCGGCATCATAATATCGACAAATATAATATCGGGTTTGTGTTCGGCGATTTTAGATAGCGCCTCAAAGCCGTCGACAGCTGTCACGACATCACAACCTTCTTTTTTTAGTAAATTTTCTGCGGTGCGACGTATTGTCTTACTATCGTCAATCACCATCACCTTCAGGTTACTAATACCTGCGGAATCTTCTGCCATAGC
>JBFHVK010000529.1:0-1507 GCA_041589615.1 Gammaproteobacteria bacterium
CTCACGAATATGGAATCCCTAGTAACTGCGTGTCATTACCGCGCGGTGAATACGTCCCTGCTCCTTGCACACACCGCCCGTCGTTTCATTGAAGTTTGCTTTTAGCGAGGTGACGTCTCATTGGCGTTATCGAACTTGAGGTAAGCGACAAGGGAAAAGTCGTAACAAGGTGACCGTAGGGGAACCTGCGGTCGGATCACCTCCTTAGAAAACGAATTGTGCCGGAATGCACTATATCTTCACAAACCATCAAATGCAATGCATCATGAAAGTGATGTATGAAGGATGTAGCGGGTCCCTCCCCTTGGAGGACTTGCAATGATCGTCGTGCATAGTCGTGTAATATGTGGCTGAATATGCCGGTGTAAAGACGCCAATAGGAGGATTGCTAGGCTTGAGGAGAGATGAAGGACGTGGCTAGCTGCGATAAGCTCGGGGTAGGTGCACGCACCCTATGATCCCGAGATCTCCGAATAGGAATCCTGTATACACCATTACAATGGTAGTGGTGGTCGAACCGTGGGAATTGAAGCATCTTAGTACCACGAGGAAAAGAAATCAAATGAGATTTCCCAAGTAGTGGCGAACGAAAAGGAAATAGCCCAAACTGAATCTGCTATGGTAACATAGTAGAGATGTGGTGTTTTGGTATTACATTACGATCCTAGAACATAATCAAAGTGTCCTGAAAAGTTCTGGCAAAGAGGGTGATACCCCCGTAGATAAAGTGGTATAGGATCTTGTAATTACCCGAGTAGTTGTCCTTGGTAGTGGGCAACGAACATAGGTGAAAGTAGCATCTGAGGCTAAATATCTCTCAAGACCGATAGTGTACTAGTACCGTGAGGGAAAACTGAAAAGTACCCCGGAAGGGGGGTGAAAAGTGCATGAAACCTATTGGTTACAGACGTGCATGGCATGAAAGGTGATTTTTCTAGGCTGGAGGTTCTAGCAATAGAGCTAAAGGCTTGGAGCATATGTCATCAGTGTCATGCGTTCCGTCTCGAAACACGGGCCAGGGAGCTTGCTGTCATGGCGAGCCTAAACCCTAAAAAGGTGAAGGCGAAGGGAAACCGAATTCTCGCAACATTGTGAGGAGAAGCGTGTGAAAGCGCGTTAAGTCATGGCGGTAAGGCTAGAAGCCAGTCGATCTATTCCTGAGCAAGATGAAGGCGGGCGAAAGCCCGCTGGAGGTCTGAAGCAGTTCTGACGTGCAAATCGTTTGTGTGACTTGGGAATAGGGGTCAAAAACCAATCTAGACTGGCGCTCGCTAGTTCCAACCGAAGCGTCTCGCAGGGCGTGCTTTGTGGAGATAGTGTTTCCGGTAGAGCACTGATAGGGGGGCGCGGGGAAGAAATTCCTCACCCTCCATTCAAACTCCGAACGGATATACATCGTAGAAGCAAGGCCATGAGCAAGTCGCGATAAAGATCTTGAAGGCGAAGGCCCGTGACGTGGACCGAACGCGGTTCAAGCGGGAGATCCGGATCTTGGCGGAACTGCGTC
>JBFHVK010000530.1:0-1505 GCA_041589615.1 Gammaproteobacteria bacterium
ACCGCCTGTGCACTGCCATCACGTACAACCTGCAAGTGTTTGTGTTCCATTCCTGGAATACGGTTGGTAGATACTAATGGCTTTTCTACCTGACAAATTTTCATCAGTGCGCCTCCGGCTTAGCTTCTGTTTTCACAGAACAATCTAGTACTTCAATACAACCCGCTGCACTAATGTCGCGAATCGCTACAAGGGAATGCAACAAACCCTTCGATTTAATCTCTACGTAACGCTGATTCATCGCGTCACTCACACGCTGGCAATGTTCTATTGCCCTTTCACGTGCACCTGGTACCTTGCCGTGATAATCAAAACGAATTACCACTGGTACAGGAAGCTCTCTGGAAATATTCAAACCTGTGAATATTTTTATTCCAACATCCAGGTCGTTCACTGCCTCTTCAACCGTATTCAGATACGCGAAGTAAGTCAGGTTACGTAACTGAACTTCCTCGAAACCTATGCCGGCACCTATAAAGCGTTCTTCGTGACCCGCATCGGGATAAAACTGCCCGTGTGCCTTTCTTACATAATCTATCTGTGACAGGTTATTCACTAACAACGCTGTTATCAGCTTAACCATGCCTTCACTGAGTGCCTGATTCGAATTAGCAACCTGCTTATGTATCCAGGCCTCTGCTTCACTGACACTCATCTGATGCGTTGAGTTATACATCTCATGCGCATCAATATAATTCTCCAGGTCGATACCATCCTGACCATCGGGCAGGTGGACTCGAATTGCATCTGTGTCTGTATCAAGACCCACCAGTAACTGGTCGATCGATGAACCACAGCAATGCATGTTTTCTACCGCTTGTTTAAATGCCTGCAAGCGATCTATACCCGCCTGTGCTGCCTTGGTTGTATCAGAACCATGTGCTGCACAACCTTCATGCTCCGGGTCAACCGAGCTGAAGTGATACACCACCGTCTTCAAGTAACGTGTCGGTGCATCAGCCGTATTCGGCTTTCCTTCCTTGAAACGATACAGTTCAGTTTCTACCCATTTTTCCAGGCTGTTTTCTACATCAAACAGCGCACCGGCGTATGACTTACGTCTAACTGCCTTATATGGCAGACGCATCACATAACGTACAACGTGAGCCAGTCGGCCATCCGCGCAGGGCGAGACATCCAGGGTGTGAAAGCCACATGACTCCAGGAATTCCTGGAAGCGGGTTTCATCACCCAGGTGACTTCCCTGCAGGGGGTCACGGGTAAAAAACTCATCACTGAAGCGCTTGTACACTTCAAACAAACACCAGGCAAACAGGCTACGCATATCAAGATGCGACACCCAGACGTTATCCAGTAACTTGCCTGGTAACTCAAACCCCAGTTGCTGCTTTGCAATCTGCTGGGCCTGAGATTCAAAATTAGTTTGATGCTGTAGCGCCGAAATCTGCTTTAACGTCGGCACTATGGCATCAAAAGTTTCCTTAACTCGTGTTTCGTATTCACGAAGCGCTGAATTCTCAGCCTGACGAGTTAAAGGGTGCGAG
>JBFHVK010000531.1:0-1497 GCA_041589615.1 Gammaproteobacteria bacterium
AATGGTGGGCCTACCAGGACTTGAACCTGGGACCTCACCCTTATCAGGGGTGCACTCTAACCAGCTGAGCTATAGGCCCGTCTATCTTTTTGTACGCTAAATGAGTAAAACCCATCTTAGCTACGTTAGCACTAGGCTTCTGAAGCTAGCCTTTTAGGCAGAGTACATCTGTATGTTAAATAACACAGATCACTGAAAACTAAGTAGAAAGTAAAGTTGATGAATACTCTGAGAGTCACAAACGAATGTGCTCTCTTTCTCTGAAAGGAGGTGATCCAACCGCAGGTTCTCCTACGGTTACCTTGTTACGACTTCACCCCAGTCGCTAATTCCACCGTGAACGGTAGCCTCCCGAAGGTTGGCTTCCCGGTTTCGGGTGAAATCAACTCCCATGGTGTGACGGGCGGTGAGTACAAGACCCGGGAACGTATTCACCGCGGCATGGCTGATCCGCGATTACTAGTGATTCCAGCTTCAAACACTCGAGTTGCAGAGTGTTATCCGAACTGAGAGACGCTTTAGAGATTGGCTCCACCTCGCGGTATCGCAGCTCTCTGTACGCCCCATTGTAGCACGTGTGTCGCCCTGGACATAAGGGCCATGATGACTTGACGTCGTCCTCACCTTCCTCCTCCTTGCGAAGGCAGTCTCGCTAGAGTGCTCAGCCGAACTGTTAGCAACTAACGACGAGGGTTGCGCTCGTTGCGGGACTTAACCCAACATCTCACGACACGAGCTGACGACAGCCGTGCAGCACCTGTATCCAAATTCTAGCAAGCTAGCACTCCCGCATCTCTGCAGGATTCTTGGTATGTCAAGTCCAGGTAAGGTTCTTCGCGTATCTTCGAATTAAACCACATGCTCCACCACTTGTGCGGGTCCCCGTCTATTCCTTTGAGTTTTAATCTTGCGACCGTACTCCCCAGGCGGAATGCTTAATGTGTTAACTGCATCACCGAAAAGACAAGCTTCCCGACGACTAGCATTCATCGTTTAGGGCGTGGACTACCAGGGTATCTAATCCTGTTTGCTCCCCACGCTTTCGCATCTTAGCGTCAGTAATGTACCAGCAGATCGCCTTCGCTTTCGGTATTCCTAGTGATCTCTACGGATTTTACCCCTACACCACTAATTCCATCTGCCCCTTCCATACTCTAGGTTCACAGTTTCAAGTGCAGTTCTATGGTTGAGCCATAGGATTTCACACCTGACTTATGAACCCGCCTACATGCTCTTTACGCCCAGTGATTCCGAATAACGCTTGCACCCTCCGTATTACCGCGGCTGCTGGCACGGAGTTAGCCGGTGCTTATTCATAGGCTACCGTCATTATCTTGACCTATAAAAGGAGTTTACGCACCGAAATGTGTCATCCTCCACGCGGCGTTGCTGCATCAGGGTTTCCCCCATTGTGCAATATTCCCCACTGCTGCCTCCCGTAGGAGTCTGGTCCGTGTCTCAGTACCAGTGTGGCTGATCATCCTCTCAGATCAGCTA
>JBFHVK010000532.1:0-1493 GCA_041589615.1 Gammaproteobacteria bacterium
GAGTACACCAGCTCGTGTATTGTCGACAAAACTGATTATTTTATCGGTTATTTCTATAGATTTATCACCCATCGGCTCCAGCAGATTAAGTAAGACAGGTTCAATCTGGTTATGTACGCCGAAACCTTTTAATACTGAGAAGCTTACTGCCAGTAAAGGGACTAGAGCGAGTATGGTAGTGTAAACCAGGCCCATGGCACGTAGTGTGATCATGCCATCTATAAGATCACGTATTAAGAGGTGAAGAATACGCAGTGCAATAACCAGTTTCTGTCTCCACACTGGTATTTCATCAACACTAATCTGCCAGATGTTTTTATAGAAAAATTGCTGGAAGTTATCAATGTTGAGGAATTTGAACATGTTCTTGTTGAGGCCCTGTTAGATATGATTATGGCATTAAATATGCTACATGTTATTTAATGTGGATTGAAATATACATATGCTTCAATGTTCTCATAAAATTGTTCTATACAACATAGAAAATTGCATTGTAGAGTCTAATCTAATGTTAAAATAAAGGTGTTAAGCAGGTTCGTTGTATGTGGAGTAATTCATCAATTTACTACACATTCATTACTTGAATCTCTGTATAAACACCAACTGGCCTGCTGTTATAAAGCTAGATTTTGCCGCTATTGAGCAATAAGTCTATGAAAAAAACGATGCAGCACCTGATCCAGGATATCGAACGAGAAACAGTTTATACACGTAATCTCATTGGTAAGGACAGGCTGGACTCAAATGTTATGGAGGCGGTCAGTCGCGTTCCCAGGCATCAGTTTGTAAGTGAAGACCTGCGTGACCAGGCATTTGACAATGGCCCACTTCCAATAGGTTATGCACAAACTATCTCCCAGCCCTATATTGTTGCGTTAATGACCGACCTGCTTGCCCCCCGAATAGATCATAGAGTACTTGAAATAGGTACAGGTTGCGGTTACCAGACGGCGATTCTTTCGTTACTATGTAAACAGGTGTACAGCGTTGAGCGTATTCCGCAACTCAGTGAGCAGGCGCAGGCCAGATTCAGGAAAATGGAATATCACAATATACAGTGTCGTATTGGTAATGGCTATCAGGGCTGGCCTGAATATGCGCCTTATGATGGTATTATTGTAACAGCTGCTGCTGAAACCATACCTCAGCAGTTAATCGATCAGCTTTTGCCGGGTGGTAAACTGGTGATTCCAGTTGGTAAGCAGGGTTATCATCAGGAGCTATTTAGATTAATCAAGGATGAACAGGGTGAGCTGCATAATGAAAGTGTGCTAGGCGTATCTTTTGTACCACTTGTTAACGACGAAATTCAGATTCATTAATGTTATGACAGATTGAAAAGTACCTGATTATAAGACCATGAATTAATCGGTGCACAAATGGAAGAGGTTTAGTATGTCAGAACCGAAGATGCTAACCATAGATGGCAATCAGGCGGCAGCCAGTGTTGCTCATCTAACCAATGAAGTAATTGCAATCTACCCAATCACGCC
>JBFHVK010000533.1:0-1486 GCA_041589615.1 Gammaproteobacteria bacterium
CCCCTATAACGCAGAAGATAAAAGCAAAAGAAAACGCGAATGAACGCAAATGCACGCAAATTTGCCGCAAATAAAGAGAAAATGATGGGTGTCTTTTTAAGGAACTGTATCGGGGCATAATCAGAAGAAATGCCCCTATAGCGCAGAAGATAAAAGCAAAAGAAAACGCGAATGAACGCAAATGCACGCAAATTTGCCGCAAATAAAGAGGAAATGATGGGTGTCTTTTTAAGGAACCTGCAAAGGTGTGATGCACTCACAGCTGGCCCAGTGAATGAATCAGACCCATTACAATTTTCAGGCACCCTCATGGTTTTTTATGAGAGCAAGGCATCGAGGGCGCGGCGTTTTTGCTTACTTTTTTCGCTGTAGAAAAAAGTAAGGCGCCAGCAGGAGAAACTCTAAAACCAGATTACTTCGTGGAGCAATGCAGGAACAATCCACGCTTTATGCCCAGATTTATGATGGGCGGATTTATGATGGGTGTCCTGTTAAGAAATGCTGCGTTATAGATGAAATACCCCCACACATTGAAATCGCGTTTATTTGCGTTTATTTGCGTACATTCGCGTTTTCTTTTTTTAAAAGTCGATCTATCTAAGCGCCAAAGAAAAAGGGCGCAGATGCTGTGCATACTGCGCCCCGAATGGAGTAACTGGTGTGCCGGCTTTAACTGGCGGGTATATAAAGCGTACTTCCTGCTCGTAAATCATCACCACGTAGTGAATTACGCGCTTTAAGGTGAGACACAGGCAAACGGTATTTCTCGCTAATATCCGCCAGGGTATCGCCACGTTTAATCACGTACTGATCCTGGGCTTCTGATAACCAGGTACCTGGTGGCGCCTTACGGGCAAAGTAATCGTTTGCGCCCCTCAGTATCGCTTTGGCAACCTTGTTCTGGTGAGCTGAGCTGCGCAGCTTTCGCTCTTCTTTCGGGTTCGATATGAAAGCTGTTTCCAGTAGAATTGCGGGAATATTCGGCGCTTTTAGTACCGCAAAACCGGCCTGCTGCACTTTCTTTTTATGTACTCGACCAACTCTGCCCAGCTCCTTTAGAACTTCGTCGCCGATATCCAGGCTCGATTCGATCGTACCCGTCAGGGATAGATCCAGCAGGACCTGCTTGACCATTTCATCCTGGTGATTGATATCTACATTACCGAACAGCATATCCACTTCATTTTCTTTTTCGGCCAGCAGACGAGCAGACTCGGAACTCGCGCCACTTACCGATAAGGCATATACCGAAGCGCCGCGTGCACGGACATCAGGAAAGGAATCAGCATGAATGGAAATCATTAAGTCCGCATTGACATCATGGGCGCGCTTGATCCTGTCTCGAAGGCGCATAAAACGGTCCGAGCTGCGAATCAGCTCACCACGCATGCCCTTGGTGTTATCCACCAGTTTTTTCAGGCGACGTGCAATCTGCAGGGTAATATCTTTTTCACGGGTACCATTGCGCCCGGTTGCTCCGGGGTCA
>JBFHVK010000534.1:0-1483 GCA_041589615.1 Gammaproteobacteria bacterium
AGCCTTGAAGTCGCTTGTCAGTATAGCTAGCTTGCTATCACTGGTGACGAGTGCTGTTGATTTATCAAAAATAAATGGTTTGCCGGAGCTGGTTGTTACAGTCTGAATATTACCGTTTGAATACGTGCCCTTGCTTGTGGATAAGTCGAATGACTGGATGTTTTCATCATAACGTTCGTTTTCTCCGCCACCTCCACCACATGCGGTAGTAATTAGAGGCAGGGTTGCTAGTATCGAGCTTATTTTTTTCATGCTATTACATCTGCTTAAACTTAACTGAATTATGTCTGATTGGTTGATATAGTCTGTGAGATCAATCACATGCAGAATATCTATTTGGTGACCAGCGCACATAAAGCCTGTCGATAAAATTGACGTTATTCATCTGTTAACTCACTGTGTATCCGATATGCTTAATTAAAATAATATATAAAACATATACTTATTTCATATGGTATTAATATTGCGTGCTTATTAAATCAAGTGCATCCTGTGCTGTAATGCATTGTTATTAACTACAAGGAGTAAGGCGAATGTATACAAGAGCAAGCGCTTTCTGTGTTTTAGCTTTAGCTTATTCAGTTGATGCTGCCGCAATTACGGTGCATTTTAATAGTGATTTCTCATCGGCAACTGATACCGGATCATCAATTATCGATAGCAGTGGTACCTTAACCCAGCCCATGGGAGATCTAACTTTATCAGCGTTTGGCTCGATGGATGGAACCGCCCTGGTATTTAATCCGAATACAAGCAGTTATGAGCAGGCGAGGCTGGCTCTGGGGGCGGGTGCCAGTGAATATCATATTGAGTTCGATATTCAAACTTCCGGTCTGGTGGGTTCAGATTACGCATTTACGATGCATGCGGATACACCCTCGGTACAGAACCTGAGTTTCAGTAACTGCTGTTCTGACAGTATTCGACTGGGTTCCTCCAGCTTCGGTACCGTTGTTGATAATGCCCTTATGCATGTCAGTATCGATATCGATTTGATCAATAGTTTATGGACAGCAGATATCAGTGGTGTTGGTTCAACGACATCTGTTTTTAGCAGCAGTGGTGGTGATATAGAAGCATTACGTTTTAGTCTTTCGCCTGCTCTCGGCGGTGCCGGCCTGGATAGCAGTGTATATGTTGCCATTGATAATCTGTATGTAACCAGTGTGCCTGTGCCTGCAGCCCTGTGGTTATTTCTATCCGGTGGCCTGGGTTTGTTAACCCTGTTACGACGTAAAAAATAATTTTCAGTATGCCTTGCCCTTATTCAGTTTTCTGTTTTATAGGGTGAGGCTTCTGCTAACTGTTCGCCATAATTTTCCAGAGCACGAGCTTCCCTCTCTAAGTGATCAATCAGGATACGATTAAACTCCGGGTGTGCAACCCAGTGAGCGGAGCGGGTTTTAACCGGTAAAAATCCCCGCGAGATTTTATGTTCTCCCTGCGCACCGGGTTCAAATGTTTTCAGGCCATGTTTGATGCA
>JBFHVK010000535.1:0-1480 GCA_041589615.1 Gammaproteobacteria bacterium
CCCCTCACAGGGGTTCTTTTCGCCTTTCCCTCACGGTACTGGTTCACTATCGGTCGATAGAGAGTATTTAGCCTTGGAGGATGGTCCCCCCATATTCAGTCAAGATACCACGTGTCCCGACCTACTCATTGTTCATCACTCATGGCCTTTCGTGTACGGGGCTATCACCCTGTATCGCGGAACTTTCCAGAACCTTCCACTAAACCATGAATCACTTTTGGGCTAATCCCCGTTCGCTCGCCGCTACTTAGGGAATCTCGGTTGATTTCTTTTCCTACGGGTACTTAGATGTTTCAGTTCTCCGCGTTTGCCTCTACAACCTATGTATTCAGTTGCAGATAACTAGCTTATGCTAGCTGGGTTCCCCCATTCAGAAATTTCCGGGTCAAAGGTCGTTTGCCACCTCACCGGAACTTATCGCAGGCTACTACGTCTTTCATCGCCTTCTATCGCCAAGGCATCCACCGTGTGCACTTAGTCACTTGACCATATAACCCCAAAAGGTCTACAGCCTCGTAACTTGTGTGTTTTTTTCGCCTTCAGATTGTGTCTTTCGATACAATCCAAAACGCTTGTGTGACTCAAATTAACCAAATTGTTAAAGAACTTTTCTGAAATATCAGAAACAAACATTAAATACCTTAACGCTTGTTTCTAACATCTCTGACACTGAATGATGGTGGAGCTATGCGGGATCGAACCGCAGACCTCTTGAATGCAAATCAAGCGCTCTCCCAGCTGAGCTATAGCCCCATTTCTAACTCGCCTTTTTAAGCCCTATTCGCGTTATACTTATCGCTCACTCCGTTACGTACCTTATGTACGCGCCATCGCTCGCTCTTGCGCATGCCTTAATAAGCCTTAAAAATCCGTCGTTATAACGTTTTCTAATTTTGTGTAAGTCGAGGCGTTGCTTGGCGAAGTTTATTGTTATAAACGAGCCGAACAACAACGATGAATTACGCAAAATTGGTAGGTCTGGGCAGACTTGAACTGCCGACCTCACCCTTATCAGGGGTGCGCTCTAACCAGCTGAGCTACAGACCTATAACTTTACTTATCGGTCGTCGCTACAGTCGCTATCGACCCTTTTCAGCGTCTTCTTTCGATGAAATAATCTGTGTGAACACTCAAGAAATGTTGTCAATCAGTAAGGAGGTGATCCAGCCGCTGGTTCCCCAACGGCTACCTTGTTACGACTTCACCCCAGTCACGAACCACACCGTGGGGGCCGTCCTCCCGAAGGTTAGACTAGCCACTTCTGGTGCAATTCACTCCCATGGTGTGACGGGCGGTGTGTACAAGGCCCGGGAACGTATTCACCGCAGTATGCTGACCTGCGATTACTAGCGATTCCGACTTCATGGAGTCGAGTTGCAGACTCCAATCCGGACTACGAACAGCTTTAAGGGATTCGCTTACTCTCGCGAGTTCGCAACCCTCTGTACTGCCCATTGTAGCACGTGTGTAGCCCATCCCG
>JBFHVK010000536.1:0-1479 GCA_041589615.1 Gammaproteobacteria bacterium
ACTTGAATGTGTAAGTAATACCGACATGACCAAGTAGAGACAGATCTATTATTCATTCTTATTCATTGCTGTAGATCGAGCTATTTAATTTATTCATTCTCAAACTGAAGTTTTCAATCTGAGTTTTAACAATGTTTTAGTTATTAACCAGAAAAAGATTAATTATTCCGATACTGCTCAAGAAAACGATCCAGCTTTTCAAACACACCATCCATATCTTCCCTGCGTGAAAGAAATACTAAACGGAAGTGATCTGGATCGGGCCAGTTAAAGGCAGTGCCCTGCACCAATAGGATTTTTTCCTGTTGCAGTAATTGCAGGATAAATTTTTCATCGTCCTTAATGCTGTAGACGTCTGGATCGAGGCGTGCAAATAAATACAGTGCACCTTTGGGGCGAACACAACTAACGCCTTTCAGGTCATTGATCATTTTCCAGCTGTACACCATCTGTTCGTATAAACGACCACCGGGTGCGACCAGGTCATTAATACTCTGGTAACCACCGAGTGAAGTTTGTATGGCATGCTGGCCGGGAACATTGGCGCATAAACGCATGGATGCGAGTAGTTCCATACCTTCGATGTAATCAATCGCGTGATCTTTTGCGCCACTGATAACCATCCAGCCGGCACGGAAACCGGCAACGCGATAAGCTTTGGACAGACCGTTAAAACTGATGGTTAACACATCTTCGGAGAGTGATGCCATGGCAATGTGTTCGGCATCGTCATAGATAATCTTGTCGTAAATTTCATCGGCGAAAATAACCAGCTTGTGTTTACGTGCCAGTTGTATAATTTTAAGCAGGGTTTCCTTACTATAAACTGCACCGGTTGGATTGTTTGGATTGATCACCACAATGCCACGAGTTTTTGGTGTGATCTTGCTTTCCATATCTTCGATGCTGGGTTGCCAGTCATCGTTTTCATCGCAGATGTAATGCACAGGTGTGCCGCCGGATAAACTCACCGCCGCTGTCCATAACGGATAGTCCGGTGCGGGGATGAGCATTTCATCGCCATTGTTTAGCAATGCCTGCATCGACATCACAATAAGTTCACTCACGCCATTGCCAAGGAAGATGTCATCGACATCGACATTCGAGGGGAAGCCTTTTTTCTGGCAGTACTGCATCACCGCCTTACGCGCATAGTACACACCCTTGGAATCGGAATAGCCCTGGCAGTTGGCCAGGTTGCGAATCACATCCTGGATAATTTCATCCGGTGCATTCAGGCCAAACGGTGCCGGGTTACCAATATTCAGTTTGGTAATAAAGTGGCCCTCTTCTTCAAGGCGTTTGGCTTCGTGCAGTACCGGACCGCGAATGTCGTAACAGACCTGGCCCAGCTTGTCGGATTTCAGTATGGTGCTCATAGAGTAATGCGTCTATTTGTGTGGCTATTGAATATGGCCGATTGTGCCATGATCGTGCAGGGTTTGGGTAGCTAAACCCTTTGAAATTGTTAAATTTTTC
>JBFHVK010000537.1:0-1473 GCA_041589615.1 Gammaproteobacteria bacterium
GTCTTCACTTAAAAAAGCAACCAGTGTTGCATAGGCTGGTGTAACCTTAACAATGTCGCTGCATGTTTCACCTGTATAGATTGCTAGCTCGCCACCATCTTCTGGTAACCATCCAGGGTTCAAATAAACCACGAGTGACAACCTTCTGTTTGCCTCCCCTTTGAATGCATCCAGGTGCTTTTTGTAATAGTCATTTGGGGCGTAATGAGCAAAATGACTCTCAAATGAGAACAGCCCAAGTAACAAACGCCTGTTCAGGTAGGATTGAAGCCCTGCCGTCCACTCCAGCCACGCCTTTCCTGCATCTGAATCGCCGGTAATCCAGCAGATTTCATCGGTTCGAACAAATGCATTGACGGTATGATTGTCGTCACGACCTATTCCGGCAGGTGAGAATTTTTCAGAGTGCATGGCTTTAAGATGTGACAGAAGGTCACTAGCCAGTTCAACAGGCACTGCGTTAGGTTGAATAGTAAAGCCTCTATCGATGATATCCAGCGCAATGCTTTCAAAGAGCGGATTATCAAGGATTTTATCGTAGGAATTATCTAAAGCAGGTGACAAATTCATATCAGAAATCATATCAAGAGGATCTAAGTAACCAGGAAATGAAGCTGATTTATATCCCTGAAATAGAATACAGGCAAGCGTTATTTACATACTGAGGCAAGTTTTCTGGTTACAGACATATACTGGATATGGACCTGACTTCAGGGTTGATCTGCAGGCAGTAAATTATGGATAGGTACTGGCTCCCCAAGGTGAAAGCCCTGAAGGTAATCGAAACCTAGCTCTTTAACCTTTTGTAGCACTTCTTCACTATGAACAAATTCAGCAACCGTTGAAAATTCCAGTGACTGGCAAAAGCTAAGTATTGTTGCACAGATAATCTGTGAGCTGGGGTTATGATCGATGTCTTTTATCAGTGACCCATCCACCTTGATATGATCAACATCCAGTTTCATAAGATAGGAAAAATTAGAATAGCCTGTACCAAAGTCATCTATTGCTATTTTACAGCCATGAGATTTCATACGTACTATAAAGTCAATTACCTCCTTAAAGCTGTCAATACCTTCTGACTCTACTATCTCTAATATTACTCTATTACCAATGCCATGCTTTATAATGGTTGACTCAAGATATTCCACGGTCTCGGCGTGAAGAATATCTTCTGCAGAAAGATTAATACCAAAGTCCTTATCAGGTATTCTGGAAAACACCTCGAATGCCAGACTTATCACCTTCATTGTAATCTGATGATAAAGCTTGGTCTTTTTGGCAACCTCAAGAAAGAAGAATGGGGAGATAATTTTATTATCATCATTTTCGTCAATCATTCTAACCAGGCATTCATACTTGGTTATCTGCATTGAGCTGCTATCAATTAATGGTTGTGCGAATAATGTAATTCTATTATCAGAAAGAGCAGATTTTATTTTACGAGTCCACTCTATATTATTTTCATATTGA
>JBFHVK010000538.1:0-1471 GCA_041589615.1 Gammaproteobacteria bacterium
GTCATTCATAAACTCTGTGTAAGTGATGCCTTTAAGTTGTAGCCATTGCATTAACAGGTCTACAGGAATCCTTGCAACATGATTCATTACGTCCGACTTATAGTGACGGTCTGCCTCGTTAAACTGCTTTTTATTTAGTTCAATTACTGAACTAACATCAGTCTCGCGCTTAACGTGCATCTTGCCGGTAGATTCGTCGTAATGGACTTTCTCTACTGACCCGTCATCGTTTTTGTAGATTCTCATAGAATTATTTTAACTACGCCGTTTTCAAGGAATTTATTAGCTAAATCGCGCTCCATTTTTACTACTTGACCGGGCTGCAACATCTCACCCTCAACAATGGAACACTTACGAATGATTTGAACTTCAACCTTACGAGGTTTGCGCTCTTTTTTTACTTCGATTTCTTCTGACATAAGTCACCTAAAAAGATGAGGGAGCCGAAGCCCCCTCTAATTGGAGGAATGATTAACCGTTAGTATCAGCAATCAGGCCGTGAGCGGCTTCGTTGCATACTTCCAGCGTGGTTTCCCAGATGATTTGCTTTTTCCAAGCGTCGCCAGTCTTAGCCAGGTCTTCTGTGAAGGCCGGACGCAGATCAGCACATGCAAGGTACTCAGGATCAATACAGAAAACGTTATCACCAACCAGTTGACGACACGCTACAACTTTCAGCTTATGGAAGTCGCCTTCATAAACATCAATCGCAGTACGCAGAGTCTTGTCATCGGAATTAACGTAACGGGTCTGACCTGAACCAGCGAACCCAGAAACAACGCCTTTATTCGTTGCGCTAACCGCAAGGATTGAAGGATTACCGCCGTTATTGAAGCATGACTCCAGAACAGTAGTCAGCAGAGCTTCAGAGAAAGCGCGATCTGAGCCTGCTGTCATTGCGTCCGAGCCATCACCTGTAGCGACCGCACCGCCAGTACCAAAAGATACATTAGAGGTCATGTAGGTTTCGATAGATCCCATCTCGCGAGCTGTGGTGTCGTTGCCTGCAACTTTAGGATTACCGATAACAGCCGCACCAAACATAGACGCTTCTGCATCGCGCTTGATTTCCTTCATACGGCGTTCGATCTGGTAGGCCATTTCTGAGCTGCGACCCGCTTTATCTACAGATTCCTGTGTACCTGTGACAATCGCGTTCTTAGTCAGGATTTGGGTGTAGTTGCCCAGTCGAGTGGTCGCTGTTGGAGTTGAGAACGAAGCCTCATCACCTTCAATCGCTGCGTTAGTTGCGCTGGCGGCTGTCAGTGAATCAGTTTGCCATTCGTGGTATGTGCCTTTTGCTTTGACTTTCTTAATTGCCGAAAGTAAAGGCGTTTCAGTTGGAGAGACATCAAAAATAATGTCTGATAAATCTTCTCGATTGCCTGCTACGTCATAGCTAGACTGTGTACCTGCTACTTGAGCCATAATAGTCCCCTTTCGTCATCACGACGATAGTTAAAAGTTAAAC
>JBFHVK010000539.1:0-1467 GCA_041589615.1 Gammaproteobacteria bacterium
GCCAGAGGAAAATCTGGTCCTCTTCTACCGCATACTCTTTAATCTCCCAAACAGGGAGTCGATCTACAATCTCGTTCTCATCATTATAAACATCATACTCTTGTGCTTTCCAAGTAGCATAGATATCGTTAGGGTGGTAACGAGTGCCGCAAGCTAAGGTAAAACCACCAGCATTCCTGATAGATGTAAACTGAGATGCTTTCTTCCTCACACTATCTCTACCATCTTCTGTGTATGCATTCTCCGGAACAACTAAGTCATCCCCGATGATTACATCAGCGTGCCAGCCTGTAGTGTTGGTCGTTAGGCCAGCAGTGGCGATTGTGGGGTCTCGTGTCCCTTCAAGACTTCTTTTAATGTGGTCAATACTGATCTTACGTTGGCTCCAGCGCTCCCGAGAGCCCTCCTGCGGGTTGATATACTCGGGGAAGTACCTCTGGTATGTCTTGGATGCAAGAATGTTCTGTACGGCGAATAGCTGCGTCTCAGCAAGTTCTGCAGTTGCGGAGAGATATAGGATTGTAATCTCTGGATGCCGAGTGATAATCCATGCACACCAAGTAGCAACCATGTGGCTCTTCAAGTGCGCGCGAGGGAGCATGATTAGCTTGTTACTAGAAAGCTGAGAGTTTAAACCAAATAGGTTATAATCTTGCAGCCATCGGAATATTCCCTTATGCACTTCGCCATAAACGTAGCCAGGATTGACCAGCTTAGCAAAGAAATAGAGATCAGACATTGCAGTCTCTCTTACCTGCTTAGCTTCCTCAGGCATTCTCTTAAGCTTTTGCTCTGCTAAGCTGCGCCAATTTTCATCCATCACTCAGTCCATTTCTTACTCATTGAGGGGCGGCTCTCACCCATAGCGGCTTTCTCAGCCTCTTCTAGCTTGCTCTTCCGGCTCTTGAGAGCTTGACGAGCATTCTCGGCCATCCCTGAACCTAGGGAAACTTCTTTCTTTTCTTTCTTATCGTTGTAGTGCTTAGGCATTATTGTTTTCCTTTAACTTTTTCGTATGTACGGAAGCCGCCAAGGCCGAGAAGACCAGTGAGCAGCACCATCAGGGTTTCATTATCAATCGGGGGAAGAGGAGGTACGACAACGCCAAACAATGCAACGATCCAAGGAATGAGAGGCATCATTAGAAACTGGTAAGTGAGGCCGAATACACAAACCCAACCAGTTGCAGGACGCCAGCCTCCTCTGAATACATCAGTCTTTGCTTCTTCACGATTGATGGCCATCTGGCCTTCTGCAAGCCTAACTTCTGCGTCAAGAACAGCAAGCTCACCTTTCTGAGCCATCTCTAGCATCTTTAGCTTTGCATCCGCGGCTTGTGCTGGATCGGGAATAATCTTCTCTAGCAGGGAACCGACAACAGGGATTAGCGCAGCAAAGATAGCCATGTTAAACCCTCTTCAGTTGGATGTGAGGACCATCTAGGAATGACTTCCAGTCGCCGCCCCA
>JBFHVK010000540.1:0-1456 GCA_041589615.1 Gammaproteobacteria bacterium
ATATGTATACCAACAATCTTCATCACATCAAGTTGTCACAACTCTACTGACTGCGGCACAACAATGGCCTTAACTTGGTCAGGAATACTTGCATTAATATACATTTCATCATTTCTTGGTGGTTTATTCGCCATTAAAAAGAAAACTTGAAGCAATGAAATGCCTAACAAGCGACTGTGATGTCAAACTCCATTAAAATTATTTAATAAACCCATTCACACCTATCTCTTACCATTGCATTTAACATGATAATAAACTTTCTCATGCATGCTGTTAGCGCCACTTTTTTATGCTTTCCTTGTGCCACCAACTGATTGTAAAAGGCTTTAATCACAGGGTTGCATTGTATAGCGCTCAGCGTTGCCATATACAATACTGTGCGTACTGCAAACCTCCCACCTTTGATTCGTCGTTTTCCTCGCTGTTTACCACTGTCACGATTCATCGGAGCAACACCTACCAATGAGCTAACTTCCCGACGATTCAGCTCGCCTATTTCGGGTAAGTCAGCTAACAGCGTATACACGAGCGTGTCGCCTACACCAGGTGCCGACTTTAAGATACGCTGTTTGTCTGTCCAGTCAGCCTGTGCCTCAACGTGCTTCGCTAGTCTTTTTTCTAGTCGAGCAATCTCTTCATCCAGATGCCGAATGATTCGCTTACAGGAGACCTCAAAACTTTTACCCATAATTTTTAAACGATTTAATTCCTGCGTGCGCATACCTATCACCTGACGACGTCGTGCAATTAAATCTTTGATTGCAATCAGGTTTTTACTGCGCCTGGGGGTTGCCATGGGTTGAACAATGGCGGCATATTCGGCGATAAGCTCTGCATCCAGCTTATCCGTTTTCGCCGTCAGGTTTATGGCTTTGGCATACTGGCGAACTGAAGAAGGCTTAACGATACATACGGTAATCTTTTTATCAAATGCAGCCTGAGCGAGCTCAAATTCATAGCGACCCGTTGCCTCAACGACGAGACGTTTAACATCATAATGGGATAAACGTTTTAGAATACGCTTAATACCTGCCGTCGTGTTCTCATCTGCGAAATGAATGGCTTTTTCATATACATACACATCCAATGAAAACTTACCGACATCAACACCTACATTAACCACTGATTTACTCTTTCTAAGGTTTGCCATAATGACTCATCCTTGCTAAATTCGAGCTCTAGGCTCATTCGACTGTTCGAGTTAATAAATCGGGTCGGCTCAGGGTCCCTGCTTGTTAACGATCTTTAAGATCATAAAATCATCGGACTACTGAACCGGTAACTTGCTGATGACAGGTTACGAGCCTAGTTTAATTTCTATTGGGGAATTTAACCATACAAGTAAATCAACGCCGACCAAAAACCCGTTGCTTGAACTAGTCAATTTTATGTACACTACTAATCACTACAGTATTAATGCGAACTACCGGGTTTTCGGCCGGTTATTAGGGCGTTA
>JBFHVK010000541.1:0-1452 GCA_041589615.1 Gammaproteobacteria bacterium
GCATGCCCCTGGTCAGCGGCTGCTTTCATCCAGCGAAAGGCATTATCATCATTAGCCACCACACCCAGGCCGTTCTGGTACATGATCGCTACTTTGTGCTGGGCTTCCGCATCACCCTCATTGGCGTATTTCAGCAGGAAGCGCATAGCCGTGTTGAAGTTCTTTTCTTCAAATGCCGCTATACCACTGGCGTAATCGGGATCAATCATCGGCATTTCATCAGACATGGTAAACCTCTTTAAACTATTAAATTGGGGGGGAGCTGGCCACTGCGGCAAACGCCCTACAGGATATATCAAGCCACCAGGGCAACGTATATCCCTATATGGGGAGAATAATTCTCATTTAAACCGCACATATTAGCAGATTTCTCTCAGTCACATACACCGAGTCAATCTGTGGAATAAGCCGTGGCCATAGAAATTAGGGCAAAATGGCTTGATTTTTGCGATATTCCCCTTAGAATTCGGTTCCCCCTTAGTATTTGAGGGGATATTAAGCGTACTTACCCCTCCCTATAGGGATATATAGACAGCTTATGAGTCTGCTATACTATTGCGCGTCCCGAAAAGTAGCCATGGGTTTTACCCCGGTTCTTTTCTAATTATTTCGATTGTCGCTGGCCAGCTTAACCAGCGATGTAATTAAAACATGGTCTTTACCAGGAGTAAGCTATGAACAAAGAATACTATGATACAGTTGTTAAACTGGAAAAAGATGGTGTTGATCCAGAATATATCCAGGGTTGGCAGGGTGGTTACGTATGTAACCCAGAGCGTGAAGAGCAGCGCACTAACGAAGCTTATGAAGCAGGCTTCGAAGATGGCAGCAATCACAACACTGACAACGCCGCTAACTTCAAAGCTTAATTTAAGCCCGAAGCTAGACGCAAAAAGGCCGGAACTCTGTTCCGGCCTTTTTTATGCGTAAAGCTCCCTCTCCTTACGCGGCCTCCTGCCCCAGATTGTTATTCATCAACAGATAATCAAACGCCGCCAGTGATGCTTTAGCCCCTTCTCCCATGGCAATCACAATCTGCTTGTATGGCACCGTCGTTACATCGCCACAGGCAAAGATACCTGCTTCACTGGTCTGCCCACGATCATCGATGACAATTTCCCCATAGGGATTCATCTCAACAACACCTTTCAAAAAAGCACTGTTGGGTATCAGTCCAATCTGCACGAAAACGCCCTGCAAATCCTTGCGCATCATCTCATCAGTTTGTCGATCCTGGTATTCAAGCGCAACCACCTTGCCATCTGCCGCAATAATCTGTTTAGTCGCTACATTTTTTACAATGCTGATATTGCTTCGCGCCTCAGCCTGGTCAACCAGCACCTGATCAGCTTTGAGTTCTGGCAAGAATTCAAATACCGTTACCGACCTGACAATACCCGCCAGATCCAGCGCAGCTTCGATTCCAGAATTACCACCCCCAATCACCGCGAC
>JBFHVK010000542.1:0-1437 GCA_041589615.1 Gammaproteobacteria bacterium
CACGGCCCCGGGTCAGCATGGCGCATGGTCTATTCAGGATACCCGCCCGCACCATATTGTGAAATATCTCGCTGCCGTTCCTGTGTTGAGAAACACGGAACATTTGAGCCGCAGACCGGCATAGTCCAGGAATATAGTTGCAGAATTGTAGAGGACACCCCATGAGTAGCCCAGCCCGCATCCTGCATTTGACGCTGAAAAAGAAGTGGTTCGACATGATAGCCAGTGGCGAGAAGCGCGAGGAATACAGGGAGATTAAGCCCCACTGGAATGCTCGACTGGGGAATAAGTCTTATGACGCGGTTCTGTTCAGGAACGGGTACAACAAAGACTCGCCTAGCATGTTGGTGGAACTCAAGGAAATTACTGCACACGGAATCGGCCGGCGGGAATGGGGAGCCCCTTGGCATTCAGTCTACATTCTGCGACTCGGCCGAATCCTTGAAGGCCCACACACCCCACAGCGGGAGGGATAGGAGCCACAACCATGACTGAGACACTGTTCTGCTCAAAACACAACATCAGTCTTGAGTGTTTTGGGCGCAAATGGCGAGAAACATAACGTGAAAGCTAACCGGAGCAGCGATAATGAGCGATGAACTAGACAGAGCAGTAGAACATATAACAAGCCTACCGAGCTACCAGAAGGCGACACAGGTAGCTGCGTCCGATGTTGAGCGCCTTGTTATACATAAACATCATCTTCAAATGTACCAAAGCAAGATCAAGAAATTCATTGATGAAGAATACCGCGACATCTATAGCACTGAAACCATACTGAAAGATATGGTGTATTTATTAGGCATCAGCATTGATCCTAAGTTTGGGTTTGCGAATGGCTATGAAGAATTTAAAAAAGAACTACTAAAGGCATTAGATGTATAACGCAGAAACTCAGTGGCGCAAACGAGCGCCAGCGAGTGAAGCGTCCAAACTGGAGTGACTTGTTATGTTTAGATTTCCAAGATTGCTGCATAGATTTTGGGCTTGGTTCGCTGGGTATTACTGGATGCCTTGCCCTTTATGTGGGAAGTATATCGGCGGACACGAGCACGACTGGAATAAAAGTGGTTGTTTAATGACCGCAGAAGGAACCGGGAAAACAACATGCTATGACTGCCGCGACAAAGCGGAAGAATTAAATATTGAGTGTTTTGGGCGCAAATGGCGAGAAACATAACGACTGAATTGTGGGGCGGGGGCGAAGCGACCGTCCCGCAAGAATGACTTGTTAGTGTGCATTATTGGTTGCTTGGAGACGCTACTTGGAATAACCAGCGTGATGGCTGGATAGGCGGTTGGGCATCATTCCCGTAAACGTACCGCGCCAGGGCTTGAAGCGGAACAAAGGATTGGGCTGGAAGTGGCCCGTGCAAGCTAGCATGACCGGATTTGACCGAACCGGCCCGAGTGACCACCAATGCACACTAACGATTA
>JBFHVK010000543.1:0-1434 GCA_041589615.1 Gammaproteobacteria bacterium
CGTCAAGCCTGGATCGTCTGCGAAGTGATTGTAGTAACCGGCTAATAGCGACCAGGCAAATGAGTATTCTGGATCGAGTTCAACAGCTCTTTCCAGCAGGCTTTTAACCTTTGGCAAATCCTCGGACCTGTAGCGAGAGAGCAGATCTTGACCTAATCTAAAGCATTCCCACGCTTCTAGATTTTTTGTCCCTCCTGCCCACAATCGTGCTTGTTCCCCGAGCACTAATTCGATGTCAAGTGCGTTGACCACCTTTTGTGTTATCTCGTCTTGTACTTCAAAAATATCTCTAAGATCCCGATCAAATCGCTCGGCCCAAAGATGGTTTCCTGTAATTGCGTCAATTAGCTGTGCTGTTACTCTGACGCGTTCGCCAGATTTACGAACGCTTCCCTCCAAAACGTAACGTACCCCCTGTTCGCGCCCTACCTGTTTAATGTCTACAGCTTTTTCTTTGTAGATAAAAGTAGAATTCCTAGCTACAACGAAAAGAGTAGAGACTTTTGATAGTGCGGTGATGATGTCTTCGCTTATCCCGTCACTGAAGAATTCTTGCTCTGGATCGCTACTCATGTTTGTGAACGGTAGAATCGCGATCGAAGGCACATCTGGAAATTGAAGACCGCTTTCTTGGGCTTCTGGTTCAAACGCAATACCCTCGAATTGAGGTATTTCTGCCCCCTGATTTAGAGCAACTAAAACTGGCGTTACAGGTTTGTCAAAACCCTTTAGTGTCTGTTCCCCAAGGCTTGTGAATTCAAATGGCATTCTTACTGGAACTGTATCCGCTACCGAGGTTTGCACCACGATACCCCCGGGCTCTGCCAACTGTTCAAGTCGCTGCGCTATAACAACGCCTGCCCCTGTGATTGTATTATCGGCTATCACAACTTCGCCCAAACTAATACCGATTCTTAGCTGAGGTCGAATATCATCTTCGTATGCAAGATTTCGTTCTTCATTGTTTGCTTGAAAGGCGACAGCAGCGACTACTGCGTCGGAAGCTCGATTAAACTCTGCCACGATTGCGTCGCCGCGTATTTCCCGAGCTATCCCGCCGTAGGCTTTTATAGTTTCTGAAAAATTACGAAATGTGACTTGAATCCGTGCGTGAGCCAAGGTCTCGTTCTTCTGAACAAGCACCGCGGAGCCGACCACATCGGCATGAAGGATAACTGCTAGCTTGCGCGATAGTCGATCCTTTTCCATGGAAGGTCTTGTTAGAAAATATTCTCTAAATTCTAACACAAGCAATTTTCTTATAGCTTTAAGATTGGAAGTTGGCGAAGGTCTGCTATTGGCCAACAAGACTGGTCTGCTTCCGACCCATATGAGACGTTCGATTATGGGTTTGAGAATGTCCGCTTACACATCACACACCGGACACGAACTTGGCCCCGTGGATTTAACAAATACTACTCTGGCAGACCCGCC
>JBFHVK010000544.1:0-1418 GCA_041589615.1 Gammaproteobacteria bacterium
ATTTGTCTGCTCATTTCACCAGCATCTCATCTATGCCCTGATTGGCCAGTTCGTCAGCCTTTTCATTGCCGTCATGTCCAGAATGTCCCTTAACCCATTGCCAGTCGACCTTATGCCGGCCTCGTGCCTCATCCAGCCGTTTCCACAGGTCGACATTCTTCACCGGCTTCCTGGCAGCGGTTTTCCAGCCGCGGGCTTTCCAGTTATCAATCCAGTCGGTGATGCCCTGCATGACATATTTAGAATCGGTGTATAACACGACATCACAGGCCCGCTTAAGGGACTCCAGCCCAACGATCGCTGCCATAAGCTCCATTCGATTATTGGTGGTGTTAGCCTCGCCACCACACATTTCCTTACTGTGATCGCCAAAGCGCATCCATACGCCCCAGCCACCCGGCCCGGGATTACCCCGACAGGCACCATCTGTATATAATTCTACTTTTTCACTTGAACTACTCATGGCGGGAATATTAACCCGAATAGATCATGTTTTGAGAAATTTATCGAGCAAAATTCAAATTATTGTTTTACACTCTGCAATACAGCTGAATACTAACAAAAACTTTAGATAAAGAAGATAACTTGTTGATTTCAAAATTATTATCATCAGAACAAACTATACGAAACAAGACACTGGGTATGGCTTTCATCAGCCTTCTGCTATCTTCGTGCATGTCGAATGAGAATGTACGAAACGACAGTGACGCAACAGACACTGCTCTCACCCAGGCCGTTTACGACGCACTCAAAACATCTACTGAATCACAGGCCAGCATTACACCAGATTCAGCTGAAGATGATATCTTTGCAATAAACCCGGCCGACTATGACGATACTAGAAGCAATGTATGGGACCGTGTTCGCGCCGGCTTCAGTATCGATGATGAAGAAGATAACCCTCGACTGCTGGCCGAGCTCAACTGGTACGCAAAACACCAGAATTATCTCGATCGTGTCGTTGAACGTGCAGAACCCTTTATACATTTTGTCCTGAATGAAGCGGAAAAGCGCAACCTGCCTACCGAACTGGTGCTACTACCGGTGGTAGAAAGTGCTTACCAGGCCTTCGCCTATTCCCACGGTCGCGCTTCGGGAATCTGGCAGTTCATTCCCTCTACCGGCAAGATTTACGGGCTTAAGCAGAACTGGTGGTATGACGGCAGACGTGATGTCTATGCATCGACCCATGCGGCACTGGACTATCTCGAAGACCTCAACCGTGAATTCAAAGGTAACTGGCTGCATGCACTCGCCGCCTATAATTCAGGTTCAGGCACCGTACGCCGCGCCATCCGCAAGAATAAGAAACGTGGTAAATCAACCGACTTCTGGAACCTGAAACTACCTAAAGAAACCCAGGCTTATGTGCCTAAGCTTCTGGCATTAAAGCGCCTGGTAAGATCACCACAGGACTA
>JBFHVK010000545.1:0-1416 GCA_041589615.1 Gammaproteobacteria bacterium
ACCGCAGCGCGAGTCGCATGCAGTGCATCGTCAACACGGTCTTTCTTTTCTTTCATTTCAACTTCAGTCGCCGCACCAACCTTGATGACTGCAACACCACCAGCCAGTTTAGCCATACGCTCCTGCAGTTTTTCAGTGTCGTATTCAGACGTTGACTCTTCCATCTGTGCACGAATCTGGCTTACTCGACCCGCGATGTCTTCAGATGAACCTGCACCATCAACAATGATAGTTAACTCTTTGGTTACGGTTACTTTCTTCGCTGAACCCAGGTCTTCCAGAGTTGCTTTCTCCAGTGACAGGCCCACTTCTTCAGAAATAACCACACCACCGGTTAATACCGCAATATCCTGCAGCATGGCTTTACGACGGTCACCAAAACCAGGCGCCTTAACAGCCGCAACCTTAACGATGCCACGCATGCTGTTCACAACCAGGGTTGCCAGCGCTTCACCTTCAACATCTTCTGCAATAATCAGTAATGGACGGCTGGATTTTGCAACACCTTCCAGAATCTGCAGCAGTTCGCGGATATTTGAAATTTTCTTGTCGAATAACAGGATGAAAGGATTTTCCAGATCACAGGTCATGCTCTGCTGATCAGTCACGAAGTATGGCGACAGGTAACCACGGTCAAACTGCATACCTTCAACCACTTCCAGCTCATTTTCCAGTGAAGTACCTTCTTCAACAGTAATAACACCTTCTGTTGTCACTTTTTCCATTGCCCTGGCAATGATGTCACCCACGTCTTTATCAGAGTTGGCAGAGATAGTACCTACCTGGGCAATCGAACTATTGTCCGAACAGGGCTTGGAAATTTTTTGCAGCTCAGCAACAGCAGCATTGACCGCCTTATCGATACCACGCTTCAGATCCATCGGGTTCATACCCGCTGAAACTGATTTCATACCTTCGCGTACAATTGCCTGTGCAAGCACAGTAGCAGTGGTTGTACCATCACCGGCCACATCAGATGTCTGTGAAGAAACTTCTTTCACCATCTGAGCACCCATGTTTTCAAACTTGTCTTCCAGCTCAATTTCTTTTGCTACAGACACGCCGTCTTTTGTTACGTGTGGAGAACCAAACGATTTATCCAGTACAACATTACGGCCTTTTGGGCCCAGGGTAACTTTTACGGCATTGGCCAGTATGTTTACGCCATTGACCATGCGGCCACGCGCATCATCACCAAAGCGAACTTCTTTTGCAGACATTATCTATATCCTCGTATTTAATTCTTCAGACTGGAGCGATCTGGTTGCGGCATTCTGTGATATCACCCTTAGGGCATACAGCTCGCAGCCCGCTCCTGATTCGGTTTTGCGGCCTGGACTAGCCTTCGAAAACACCCAGGATGTCTTCTTCACGCATAATCAGTACATCTTCGCCATCAACTTTAACTTCGGTACC
>JBFHVK010000546.1:0-1408 GCA_041589615.1 Gammaproteobacteria bacterium
CACCAAGAAAAAATAGAATCCGAGTTTAGAGAAATACGTCAACTTGTCGCTGATTCACGGAAAGAGTTTAGAGAGGAGCATCACCAGACACGCAAGGAAGTAAAGGACGACATTCAACAGATGAGGGACAACATTATTCAATTAATCAATGCGAAAATGAAATGATAAAAAACACTGTTAAATTATTCGGCATACAGCCAGAAATGGTAATAGTTCATTCAATCATACAGCGAATTTTTTCTAACTATGGCTATGGGTGCGTGATTACTTCGGGTTTAGATTCACACGAAGGCAGAATTTCCCTACATAACGAGGGACTAGCTTTAGATTACCGAACCAAGCACATTCCTGATGATGTGTGTGCAAGATTAGTAGAAGAATTGAGAATGCACCTTCCTCAATGTGATTTGGGTATTCATTCACCAGGAACACCAAACGAACATTTACACGTTGAGTTTGATCCTAAAAATGATTCAGAGTTTCAGGCTAAAAAAGCCGCATGGAAACAAGGGGGTAAATGGTGAGAGCGCCAACACTAAGAGATTCACGCGGCAATAAGAGCGTTTCACTATTTCTGATTATGGGCGGCTTTATGGTCATAGTCGGTCAGGTAATAGCTAATTACTGGCTAGGTAAAGACCCGTTTAGCATTGCTGAATTTGCGGGGGCTGTAGCTCTACTAGTCGGCGCACTTCAAACACGGGAGTGGAAACAGAAAGACATCGAGGCAAACAATGTTAAATATCCTGAGTTCGATTAAAGAAAAAGCGCTGGCTATATCTTTTGTATTGGTTGGCATATTAGCAGTAGCTGCAAGCTTCCTGTTAGCCCTTCTACAAGGCGAAAAGAAGAAAGCAGTAGAGCAAGAGCTAGAAGATGAAAAGAACGCCAGAGAGCAAGCTAATAAAGGCACAGAAGCACTAATAAGGGGGGTGACGGATGAGAATAAGCCTGTTGATAATCCTCGCGATTATAAGTTCTAGTTGTGGCTCTAAGGTTTGCAAAGTCCAGCCTTTACCGCTACCCCCACCACTACCGGCTGAGAAAGTCCTTAATCAAGCTGAACTATCTTGTGTCTCGGATGAAACGCTTGAAAAGATCATACTTTTAGATAAGCGCCGTAAAACTTGTATAGGTATTTTAGAGTCTACCCATTAATTACCCATTTACCCCATTGACAAACCGGAACAAAAAACCGTTGATTTTTCTTCCGGAAGAATTTCAACGGAAAAAAGCGCCGGTAACTTTTCCCTGATTTTTTCTGCAATTTTTAGGGCATATATCGGAATACAACACAATAACCCACCTTTCTGGCGCGTTTTTCACATTACCACCTAGCAATAGTGATAGTTTTAGTCTATATAACCTCATCGGGTGGTGTACACTATCTAAAAAGCGCGTATAACTA
>JBFHVK010000547.1:0-1408 GCA_041589615.1 Gammaproteobacteria bacterium
CTTCTTCACACACGCGGCATGGCTGGATCAGGGTTTCCCCCATTGTCCAATATTCCCCACTGCTGCCTCCCGTAGGAGTCTGGACCGTGTCTCAGTTCCAGTGTGACTGATCATCCTCTCAGACCAGCTAGAGATCGTCGCCTTGGTGAGCCATTACCTCACCAACTAGCTAATCTCACGCAGACACATCCGATAGCGCGAGCCGAAGCCCGCTTTCCTCCGTAGAGCTTATGCGGTATTAATCCAAATTTCTCTGGGCTATCCCCCACTACCGGGCAGTTTTCTACGCGTTACTCACCCGTCCGCCGCTCGTCAGCACCCGAAGGCCTGTTACCGCTCGACTTGCATGTGTTAAGCCTGCCGCCAGCGTTCAATCTGAGCCATGATCAAACTCTTCAGTTCAATCTTTTTGGATTTATTCAAATCCTAATCTTGCTCAAGTCTTAAAACTACTGTTCATTACAATATAAAATGAATTCACAGAGCATTGACCTGATAATTTCTTAATGAAGACATCTCTACCCGAAAGTAGCGAGCTTCTGCGTGAAACCATCTCGGTCAGCGCCCACACGAATTGCTTGGTTAATTTTTAAAGAGCTTGTCTGAGTTCCCTCAAACGAGGCGCGTATTCTACAGCACCTCTATTTCTTGTCAATCGTTTTTTTGATCATTTTTTTCAGAATCTTTTCTTCAAATTCCGACCAACCAAATCGCAATCAACTCCGGTAAATCATTGATTATAAAATCATTTATTTACCAGCCTCTGCACCTTTTCACTCACCCTTTCGGGTCGTTCCCGGTGAAGAGGTGCGCATTATATAGAGAACAATTTCCACGTCAACAGTCTTTTTTCATTTAATGAAAATTTTTTATTTGAAACTAATTCTGGCTATTTTCTTTTTACCCGCCTGGACCACATAAACACCATTCGTGCTAAGCATTTTGCTTTGCAGCACCTGCTCAGCATCTACATAAACAGCACCTCTAGCTAAAACATCCTTTGCAGCAGCACTATTTTTAACCAAACCTGCCAATCTCAAAATAGAGCTTATTGGCATCTCACTCATCCCATCCCTATCGATTTCAACATCCGTAACATTTTCCGGTATTTCACCCAAGCCAACACGATTACCCGCTGCATTGTGTGCATTCAATGCAGACTCTGCATCATGAAATCGCTCGATAATCTCTCTTGCAAAGATATCTTTTACTTCTTGAGGATTTCGACCTTCAGCCACTTCTTTTTTCAGCACCTCAATTTCAGCCATATCTTTAAAGCTCAGCAATTCAAAGTAACGCCAAATCATTTGATCAGGAAGCGACAACAGCTTGGTATACATTTCTCCCGGAGAATCATTGACACCCACATAATTGTTCAGTGACTTTGACATCTTCTGCACACCATCCA
>JBFHVK010000548.1:0-1397 GCA_041589615.1 Gammaproteobacteria bacterium
CTGTTTTACCTCTGCCTGAAATTCAAGGGTTTCTTTATAGGCTTCTACCGTCATTGTGTGCTCCGAAAATAAATCATGAAAATTTCACTCTCAGATTGGGATGAGCGGCTAAATTTCAACCCCTTCATGGGCCAGCAATTGCATTTTTAAACGCATTTCCCGACCTTCGGTCTTTCCGGCAAAGCCTCCAGGCCCATTTTTCGAAACCACACGGTGACAGGGTATCAGTAGAGGAATCGGATTTTTACGACACGCATTCCCCACCGCCCTGGGCGAACTCTCCAGCTCAGATGCCAGCTCACCATACGTCTTCACCGTACCGGGGGGGATGTCTTGCAGGGCTTTCCAGACACGTTGCTGGAAGTCAGTCCCGCGTGGTTTCAGGGGCAAATCGAATGCATACTCAGCTGTCGCCGAGTATTGCTCGATCTGTTGACTGGCTTGATTCAGCAATGGATACTCCTGAGGAGCCTTCTGCTTGCTCGAACAGAAGAAATCGATGCCTGTAATATAACCATCCTCGGCGCTCACTAGCATCAGACAGAACGGGGTTTCACAGGTCATACTGGGCATGGTGATTACCTCCAGATGTCATCGATACTGCTATTTTACCTGAGATTTAAGCTGGATGGCCTGCAAACGTTGGCGAATAACCGCCTTACGTGCTGCATTGCCGGTGATTTTCAGAAGATGCAGAAATCGCTGCCTGGCATCTTCGTACAGACCTGCCTCCATCAGGCTCTCGGCCGCACGAAATGTGGCTGTATGATACCAGGGATCGTAAACAAGATCGGGGGACTGAGCTGAACGTAGAAACAGGTAGGCAGCCTTGTCGTACTGTTTTAGCCCGGCATAGGATTCCGCCTGCCAGAAAGTCAGCTCACGCTGCAGAAGTGGATCATCAACACGCGACTGTAATTGCGAAAATAGTTTCAACGACAGGATATGCTGTTCTACCGCCTGCAAATCAAATACTACCTGCAAATATTTATCTGCCTGGTCTTTCTGTAGCTCCTGAGCTTCAAGCATCTCACTCAGCAACATCGCCCCCTGCTCAAAGGAACCGCTCAGGATGAGCACGCGTGCCCTGCGTAAATTCCACTGAAACTGGGGTTGCTCTGCCGGTGGCTGCTGTAAATCAGCCATCAGCGCCGCTGCTGCACGAATCTGTCCCTGCAAAAGATTATGATCTATCAACTGATAGCGAATTTCATAGGGCACATGGTTCACATCAGCAATGTATTTTGACTCGGTAAATAGCTGGTTTAACAGCTTCAGTGGCGACTGTTTAGTGGCAATAATTTTTTCCAGTTGCTGCATTGATAACTGTCTGTGGTTTTCATCCCCGGCCTGAAGTGCTAGCACGGCAAATAATGAGCTAGCTGTCACCACTTTAC
>JBFHVK010000549.1:0-1387 GCA_041589615.1 Gammaproteobacteria bacterium
GATAAGGGTGAGGTCGGCAGTTCGAGTCTGCCCAGGCCTACCAACTTCTGTGTTTTGAAGTTCCCTCGAAAAGGGGCTATAGCTCAGCTGGGAGAGCGCTTGGTTTGCATCCAAGAGGTCTGCGGTTCGATCCCGCATAGCTCCACCACTTACTCAAGTGGTTGCAAAGACGATGTAGAAAGTAAGATTGCTTGATTCACTACGGAAGACATCAGGAACCTGATTTTTTGAGTGTGCACGTTAAGTGTGACAAGAAAAAGAAGTCAGCTTCCTGGTTTCACACCAGACGCTCTTTAAAAATGTAAATGTAAAGTTGTAATAAATTGCTGATATATGAGATGAGTATGTTTCTCAAGCATGCTTATCCGGCGTAAATTTGTTGTTGCAATTGACTCCATGTTCGAATTTAACCGAGTTTGAACTGGAAAATCAGATAGATTAAGTCAATACAGTCGTTTGTGTTATATGGTCAAGCGACTAAGCGCACACGGTGGATGCCTAGGCAGTTGGAGGCGATGAAGGACGTAGGAGCCTGCGAAAAGGTTAGGGGAGCCGGCAAACATGCTTTGATCCTAACATGTCCGAATGGGGAAACCCACTGAGCTTGCTCAGTATCGTGCACTGAATACATAGGTGTACGAGGCGAACCCGGGGAACTGAAACATCTAAGTACCCGGAGGAAAAGAAATCAACCGAGATTCCCTTAGTAGCGGCGAGCGAACGGGGAACAGCCCTGTCACCGAATCATCAGTTGCCATAGGAAAACGGTCTGGGAAGGCCGGCCATAGAAGGTGATAGCCCTGTATCCGAAATGCCAACTGATGTTAGTGACGACGAGTAGGTCGGGACACGTGTTATCCTGACTGAACATGGGGGGACCATCCTCCAAGGCTAAATACTCTCTACCGACCGATAGTGAACTAGTACCGTGAGGGAAAGGCGAAAAGAACCCCGGAGAGGGGAGTGAAATAGAACCTGAAACCGTATGCGTACAAGCAGTGGGAGCCCCTTCGGGGGTGACTGCGTACCTTTTGTATAATGGGTCAGCGACTTACTTCTCAGTGGCGAGCTTAACCGTTTAGGGAAGGCGTAGGGAAACCGAGTCTTAATAGGGCGAATCAGTCGCTGGGAGTAGACCCGAAACCGGGCGATCTAGCCATGGCCAGGGTGAAGGTGGGGTAATGCCTACTGGAGGCCCGAACCGGGATCTGTTGAAAAAGATTCGGATGAGTTGTGGATCGGAGTGAAAGGCTAATCAAGCTCGGAGATAGCTGGTTCTCCTCGAAAGCTATTTAGGTAGCGCCTCGTGTATCACTCCTGGGGGTAGAGCACTGTTTCGGCTAGGGGGCCATCCCGGCTTACCAAACCGATGCAAACTCCGAATACC
>JBFHVK010000550.1:0-1387 GCA_041589615.1 Gammaproteobacteria bacterium
CCGATCATTGCTAATTTCATAGTTCACCTTACAAGGTTGTTCACTTGTTAATATTTCTGTATGTCTAGCATAAAATTACAGCAAGCTTTATACCAGACAAATGTTACGCTAATTACCAGGCTACTGTTTTGCACTCAATGAAGCACTATATATAGCATGCACATCAAAACACTGTTTTTAATACACCTTATAAAACTTGGTACAGGTGTTGCTCAGCAACATTTAGACAATAATTTTTGACCATTTTGGACCATCTAGCACTATTTTGGATCAAAACCATTTACTGTAAGATGGCATAATATAATTTAAGTACCAGTATGGTGCACAGAACTGTTTATGCAACAGGTAGGATTATGATTGAAAACACACTGACAATTATCCTCGCCGGTGGAGAAGGCTCACGGCTGCAACCCCTCACCCGGCTACGCGCAAAACCCTCAGTTCCCTTTGGAGGCAAATATCGTATCATTGATTTTGCCCTTACCAACTGCCTGCATTCAGGTTTAAGAAGAATCCTGGTTCTTACACAGTACAAATCACATTCACTACAGAAGCACCTGCGAGATGGCTGGTCCATATTTAACCCTGAACTGGGAGAATATATTACGCCTGTGCCTGCACAGATGCAGCACGGTAACAAATGGTACCAGGGTACCGCAGATGCCATACATCAAAATAGTTACCTTATAGAGCGTAGCGATGCCGAATGGACACTGATACTCTCAGGTGACCACATCTATCGGATGGATTATGCCTCGATGTTACAAACTCATATCGCCAATAATGCCGACGCAACTGTGGCCTGTATGAAAGTTCCGCTGGATGAAGCGTCGCAATTTGGTGTAATGACAACTGATAGTGAACGCCGTATTACAGCCTTTGCTGAAAAACCACAGCAGGTCACACCCTGTCTGGATGATGATGAAAATGCACTGGTTTCAATGGGAATCTATATTTTTTCCACAGGACTGTTACTAGAAATACTCGAAGCTGATAGCCAGAATGAAAATTCCAGCCATGATTTCGGTAAGGATATACTTCCTGAATTAATAAAAACACATCGAGTCTACGCGCATGCATTTGGTGAAAAGGAAGGCCGGGTATCACCCGATAAATACTGGAGGGACGTCGGTACAATAGAGTCATATTACCAGGCTAACATGGATTTACTTAAATCCGTACCTCCACTTGATCTATATCAGGATGACTGGCCTATTCGCTCCTATCAGGCACAGACGCCACCCGCTCGAGCCGTTCCTGGTGACTCCGGCAACCAGGGAGTATTTATCAACTCAATTCTCTCCGGCGGCACGATCATTTCAGGCAGCAATGTATCTCACTCGGTACTGTTTCAAAATGTGTTCATAAATGATGGCTCTATCATTGA
>JBFHVK010000551.1:0-1387 GCA_041589615.1 Gammaproteobacteria bacterium
GAAGAACACAGCCGGCTGGTTAAAGAGAAAGAAGCTGCTGTATCCAGTGATGAGAAGAAAGCAGTCAAAGCCAGATTATCAAAACTTGAGAAACAGCAGGAAAATCATACCATCCAGCTAGGCGAACAACTGGAAGAGCTTACCGGGCTTGAAACACGTGTCACCATTCTGGGTTATTTACAACGAGGAGGCGCACCGTCAGCAGCGGATCGTCTATTAGCTACACGATTGGGTAGTGCATGTGTGGAGCTGATTGATCAGGAGGTATATGGTGTGATGGTTGCTGCAAGAGGCGAAAATACAGTGCCAGTGCCATTAGAGCAGGTTGCAGGCCATAAAAAACTGGTGCCACTGGATCACCCCTGGGTAATATCGGCACGTCATGTGGGTACCAGTTTTGGTGATGAGTAAGAGACTATTTCAATCAAAAACAAAAGGCCTGGACCGGTTTATTTATTCAGTTGATGTCTTAAAAATACATCAGCTCTCTTTAGTCAGCTATTCGGGGGACAGTATACCTGTTCCATGTTTACTTCGTGGTAATATGAATTAAGTATACTGTCCCCGGTTGTTATAGCACCGTGATCTGAATAAATCGGTATTTGTTTTTATGTAAAACGCTATCTATAATTTATTCTAAATATCGGCCAGTATGTTTCTACTAAGAGCTTTATCGCTACTTATACCACCGGAGGTGATGTATGCGGTTTTCACTCTCGTCTCAATTTTGTATGTTAGTTAGTCTATATGTTTGTGGGTCATTGCCCGTTCTCGGGGTGGAGATCACTCAAGGTATGATGCTCGCTAATTCATGTGCAGCTTGCCATGGAACAGATGGTAAAAGCCCCGGCGCTATTCCAAGTATTAACGGTAAATCATTTGAGTTTATTGTTAAATCGATGAAAGGTTTCCGGGAGGGAACCACGCCGTCTACGATTATGGTGCGTCATGCGCAAGGTTATACCAACAGGGAGATACTTCTTATTGCTGAGCACTTTTCTAAATTGCCTTAGGAGCTGGTCATGACACAGATTAATCGTAGAGATTTCTTAAAATTTTTAGGCGCTAATAGTGCTTTAGTTTCAACCCTTGGAACTCTATCAGCCTGCTCGGGCACTTCTGCATCAGCTCGTGTCGTCGTTGTCGGGGGTGGATTTGGGGGTGCTACTTGCGCCAGGTATCTGCATAAATTTGATCCTAAACTTGATGTTACGCTCATAGAGCCAGCTGCACGGTTTGTTACCTGTCCGTTTAGCAATATGGTGCTATCGGGCATAAAAGAGTATGAAGATATAAGTCATGATTACACCGCACACCAGAAGCGTGGTGTGAAAGTGGTTCATGATTATGTACAGGATATAGATGCGGTAAATAAGCGTGTAACAAC
>JBFHVK010000552.1:0-1384 GCA_041589615.1 Gammaproteobacteria bacterium
CGCCTTTTCGTCAATGTATTTTACATACCGGACTTATTTGGCGTTTTCAATGCGCTTGGTAATTACATATTGCTGTGCAATTGAAAGTACATTATTCACAACCCAGTAAAGCACCAGACCTGCCGGGAAGAACAGGAAGAATACGGTAAACACCACAGGCATGTACTGGAATATTTTCTGCTGTACAGGATCTACAGGTGCCGGGTTCAGTTTTTGCTGAATATACATTGAAGCACCCATGAGGATAGGCAGTATAAAATAGGGGTCCTGTACTGATAGATTCTGAATCCACAGTGCAAATGGCGCATTACGCATTTCTACCGATTCCAGCAACACCCAGTAAAGCGCGATAAATACCGGAATCTGGATGAGTATCGGGAAGCAGCCACCCAGCGGGTTAATTTTTTCTTCCTTGTATAGCTTCATCATCTCTGCAGACATTCGCTGACGATCATCACCATAACGCTCTTTCAGCGTTTGCAGGCGTGGAGTCACCTTACGCATTTTCGCCATAGAGCGATAACCCGCTTCAGATAACTTATAAAATACCAGCTTAACGGTGATAGTAAGGAATATTATCGCCCAGCCCCAGTTATCAAATAAGGTGTGATACTGCTTGAGTAACCAGAATAGCGGCTTCGATAATATGGTTAGCACACCATAATCAACCGTCAGTTCCAGGCCTGGCGCTATTAGTTCCAGGCGATCCTGTAATTTGGGGCCTACAACCAGCTGGCTTTTAAATTCAGCTGGCTGACCTGCGCTGGCTAACAGTGCAGGTGAGCGCATACCTAATGTATAACGATTAGCTGTTGGGTGTGATGTGTAAGTGTAATTAGTCTGTTGCTGATCTGGCACCCAGGCAGAGAGGAAATAGTGCTCTATCATCGCAATCCAGCCACCTTTCATGTCTGACTTGAAGCTCTGATCAGCGATGTCACCAAAATCCAGTTTTTCATATTTGATGTCATCGTTATAGACAACGCCACCCACATACGTCGGTATCATCATAGACTGGCTTTCCTGGTATGACCTTACCAGCTGTCGATATTCAGAACCTGACCAGCTATCTGCAGTTACCTTATGTTCGACATCAATCACATAGCTGTCTCGCATGAAGGTGAATATCTTAACGACATTGACACCGTCTTTACTCCAGCTTAGTTCTACCTTTAACTCATCTTCACCTTCCGCTAGACGATACTCAGTTTTTTCCGCTGTGTAGATGTCTTTATGGTTTGGTGCGATTCCACCTGCAGATACAAGGCCCGATTGTGCAATGTGATAGAGACTTTCCTGGCTCGTGAATAAACGGAATGGCTTATCCATCTCATCTGCACTTTTCTGGTATTTACGTAAGTCCAGCTGATAAACCGTACCCCCC
>JBFHVK010000553.1:0-1380 GCA_041589615.1 Gammaproteobacteria bacterium
CGGTAATCTGCTGTACCCGATGAAGTTGCTGTGTCAATCAGCACACCATCCATATAAATATCAACTGCAGTTCGTGCACGCCCCCAGGATAATGTCGCCGTTTTCCACTTCCGCCAGCCAGAAACCGTTATTTGCAAGTCAACTTGATCAATCACTACGTTAGTGGTGGATGTCTGTGTCGCACCTGCACTATCAGTTACTGACACTGTAATATTATGATTACCCAGAGACAATGTCCTGATTAGAGAAACACCTGTTCCAAGAAAACCATCAATATCTGAAGACCACTGTATATTTGCACCAATATCTCCATCCTCAAAATCACTGGCCATGGCACTCAATTCAAGTGTTTCCTGCAGCATAAATAAACTACCATTCGCAGGCGACAATAAATTAAGCAACGGAAGAGCATTCACACTGAGAGAAACGGATTGAGCAGTATTAACACCAGCAGCATCAGTCACACTCGCAGTAATAATATGATGACCGATGCTAAGGGGGATAAATATATTTGCACCACTACCCAGATTACCATCTACACTTGATGACCACTGGATACTAAAACCCAGGTCACCATCTTCAATATCAAAGGCACTTGCACCAAGCAGGATATTTTCACCCGCATTAAAAACTGCGCCATCTATAATTGATAAAATCGTTATTTCCGGCGCCGTGTTATGTAGCACAGTCACATTAACTGTAGTTGAAGCAGTATTACCATGACTGTCTGTGACACTTGCAGTCACAATATGCTCACCTGCATTTAAAGTTGCAACCAGTGAAGCTCCTGAACCAATCACACCATCCAGGTTCGACGACCATTGAATGGACGCATCCAGCACTCCGTCTTCGGCATCCGATGCTGTGGCAAGGAAATTTATCGAGCTTGTTGAATAAAACAGCTGCATGTCTGGCGGTGACAAAATGGAAATATCTGGAGCTGTAAAAATTATGCACGTTGCCGGCCTGAGCAGGGCACCAGGTATAAGTCGTGTTTCAAGATCATCAAGCTCAGCACACTGGATATTTAAATTACCTCTTAAATCGAGCACTTTAAGATCTGTGATAGCACTCAACATATTCACATATTGAATATCGTTATGACTAAGATCAAGCACTTCGAGATGCTGTAACAATGACACCGGGTACACATCTACTAAACTATTTGAAGATGCATTTAGCGTCTGTAAATTAACAAGCCTGTTTATCTGGTTCAGATCAGACAGGCCGGCATTACTAATATCAAGTTCCAGTAAATTATATTCGGATGGCGTATTAAATATAGCCAGTTGATCTAGCTGAGGTATATGTATGCCTCCTAACCCCAGATGCGTCAGCGAACTATTATTACTGATAATTATATTTACTGTATTCAGATCA
>JBFHVK010000554.1:0-1378 GCA_041589615.1 Gammaproteobacteria bacterium
AGACCATCGACCGTCTGGTTTCTTGCCAGTCAGTGATTCGTACATCTCTGCAAGCGTTCCGTCCTGTTCTGACTCATCAACTTCTGGATCATCAGACTTTGCAGCCTCAACAATCTTGACTTTGCCCGCCTTGGCCAGAGCTTCAAAATATTTCGGGCAAGATCCATCAGGGAAGTCTTGCACTCCAGCTCCTGGCAATAGTCGCGCTTTAGTTACCGGGTCAATAAATGCTTTTTTAGATAGGTTTTCAATTTTCATGCTTTCACCTTGTGTTGTCATTGTGATAAAAAAAAGGGGCCGTATTAGCCCCTTTATTATATATCGCTTTATGGATTACGCAAGATCGGTATAGAGTGCGCAACCAGGGTAGCGGACTTCAACGCCGCCGAACTTATACTCCGCAGGAACCTTAACAGTCAAACCGTCAGGCTGAGGCGCGATAGTACGATAAGGCATTGGGTCTTTCATGACCAAGTTCATTGGGTTGAGCTCGTAAGACATGATTCGACCAGTGCTGTTTGTACCAATACCATTAAGCTGGAACACTGGAGTAACAGTTAGGTTAACGCCAAGAGACTTAGAGTAGTTGTTTGCCAAGTAGTATTCCAAGATCGTGATGTTTGACACGCTTGTCATAGGCTTGAGCAAGTAACCCCAAATAGTCTGAGGAATTAACTGAACGTTAGGAACATGAACGTTCGCTGAATTCACATAAACCGTTTCAAGCTGAGAGTTCAGCATATCAACCCATTCTTCGCCAGAGGCGGTTGCAGGGTCGAAGCTAGTTAGTGCAGTTTCTGCAACGTTGTCACTGTTAAACAGACCAGTAACGCCGCGATCAGTGTCACCGAAGTAAGCGGTTTTTTGCTTGTGCTCTAGGTAACCGCGATAGTTTGCCTGCGCTTTGGTTGCGTCAATTGGTAAATTCATCGCTTGAGACTTGCGCAGCTCATCAAGAGAGTAACGCATTGCAACGCCGCCGTAAAAGACAGGGATCTTTGATTTCGACATATTGATGTCAGATTCTGGCAAGTCTTTACCGTTTGCGGCAATGAATTTACCCATGGTTACCGCGTCGTATGACAAGTAGGTAACGTCATCAACATACTCTGGATCGCTAGAATCAACAGGAACGAATTCTTCAAAACGGATGTTTTGATATTTAACTTCGTAAACTCGAGATTCCACACTAGAAAGCTGAGAGATAGTAAACGCTAGACCGTCATCAATGGTCTTCAAGCCATCGGTAAAAGCTACCTTGGCCGAGTCAAGACCGCATTTCATCGCCATCGCTGAATCAATAACGGCCGTAATTAAGTTCTTTTTCATAATTAAGCACCAACTGAGATTAGATTAACAAACACCGGCTCGCCAGCAT
>JBFHVK010000555.1:0-1377 GCA_041589615.1 Gammaproteobacteria bacterium
GATTACCGACGACGAGCGAAATATTAAATTCGCTGAATTAAATAAGCCGATGACCGGCGCGGATTTAGTTGTAGAGAAGTTCGGGCAGGATGAAGGGCGACAGGTATTAGAATCTAATCCGCACTTGATTGGTGAGTTTACACGTGTCCAGCAGATTAGAAACGATGTAACTAAAGTAAATGTCGACATTATTGTTGAGGATGCCCCAGACGTAATTAATATTCAGGCTGAACAGTTTGAACTATTGGCGAATATGTACCAAGCCAACCCGCAAGCAATCCCACTGGATATGGTTATAGAAGCGTCAACGATACGAAACAAAGACCGAATATTAGAACATCTCAAGGGTGGTGACGAGCAAGCACAAATGGCAATGCAACAACAGCAACAGGAAGCGCAAGAGCTAGAAAAGCTGTTTACGATGTCCGAGCTTGAATCAAAAGCCGCCGAAGTTAAAGAAAAGCAAGCTAAGGCGCGGAAGTTAGAAGTTGAAGCCGAAGCACTTGAGATTGAAAACGAATTAACCACCGAGGCTGTAAATATACAGTTTGGTTAATAGACTGTCGTGAGACAGCCAGCAACTAGAAGCCCCTCTTTTGGGGCTTTTTTTATGCCTGCCTACGGGGCTTTACGGTAGATAGCGCCTCCGGCTTTCGGGAGATATAACCGCCTACGGGTTTACGGTAGAAAGGGTAAAAGATGAGTGATTTAGATGATTTTCTTGAACAGGAACCAGTCGAAGCAGAACCGGAAGTAGAACAAGCTCCCGATGTTGAAGCAGAAGCGGAACCTGAAACGGCAGAACAAGAGGAAGCGCCTGCGGCTCCCGAAGAACCGCCTAAACAATCTGAACCCCAAACGGTTCCACTTTCAGCCCTGATGGGTAAGGAAGCGGAATTAAAGGAATTGAAAGCACGATTAAGCGAGCTTGAATCTCAGAAGAAAGAGGAAATAGATATTTTCGACGACCCGGACGGGTACAAGAAAATGGTTTTAACCGAAGCGCAACAAATGGCTTTGAATACGAAGTTCGACACGTCCGAAATGCTTATGCGAGACAAGCACGAGGACTACGATAAACGTGCAGAGCAATTTGAAGCAATGGTCAGTCAAGACCCCTCTCTATTCAATCAAATGGTTCAGTCTCCGCACCCTGCGAAGTTCATTTATGACCATGTTGTTAAAACAGAACAAATGAAACAGTTTGACAGCATTGATGATTATAAAGCACAGATCAGGGCCGAGATTGAAGCAGAACTAGAGGCCAAGTACGCGAAGTCTAAGCCTGATGTTCCACCTACTATGGTTAATGCGCGTTCTACGTCTGCACCTAAACCGTCAGACTTCAACGCATCTCTTGATGATATTTTGAAATAA
>JBFHVK010000556.1:0-1376 GCA_041589615.1 Gammaproteobacteria bacterium
CCTTGTATCTTCAGTTTAAGCCTATTTCAATAATCAGTTATAGTTGTAGTAGGCCCTGGGGAAGCCGTTAATGCCTGAAGACATCGATCTTGTGCGTTAGATGGGCTCCCCGCCTTAAAGATCAAAATCCCGGAGCATCCGGAGCCCAAGAGCTCGCGTCACAAGGTCTATTGTATCTGTGCACAAGGTCAGGGAACCCAGTGCCTAGCCTAAACCAAAATAGGGAGGAACTGCAAGTGAACTATATCGGTATAGATGTTGATTCAGTGCTGTTAGTGTGCCGAAAACAGTATGGGGACAAGCGATACGCTATCAAAGAGTTCAATAACACCGCGGCGGGCCACCGACAATTCATTAAGTGGGCGACACAGCGTGGACGCCCAGCACGTGTTTGTATGGAAGCGACTGGGGTGTATTCGCTACCCTTTGCGTTAAGCCTTCATGCCGCAGATGGGATTGAAGTCTCGGTTAAGAACCCTAGAGCGATTAAGAAGTTTGCTGACGCCAGGCTGCAGCGCGGTAAAACAGACGCAATGGACGCGGACACCATTCTTGAATACCTTTTAAGAATGCCCTTTAAAGCCTGGTGCCCAGCCAGTGATGAAATACTGGAATTACAGCATATCACCCGCAGGGTCGTACAACTGAACTGCGAGCTGACTCGCGAGAGAAACCGGCATAAAGCCGCAAAGCGACTAGGTGTCATAGGGCGAGTCGTTGCAAATGACACGGCTGTTAACATGCGGCATATACAACGTCGTATCGACACGATTGAAAGAGAAGCCATCAATCTGGTTGAGAGTGTCGATGAATTATCTGAGTTATTCCACTTGCTGATCAGCATAAATGGTATTGGTCAGAAAACAGCCGTTAGAATACTGGCGGAACTCGCAAGCTTGCCACCAGATATGCTCGCTAAACAATGGGTAGCTTATGCAGGGCTAGATCCAAGACCATATGAATCAGGGGTATCAACCAATAAGCCCAGGCGAGTGACTAAATCTGGAAACAGATATCTAAGAGAGGCCCTGTTTTTCCCAGCATTAGTAGCGAGCCAGAAAGACAAACATGTATCTGCATATTATAAAAAAATGATTGCGAAAGGTAAGAAGCCTATGCAGGTGATAGTCGCTATTATGAGAAAGTTTCTTTTAGCAATTTGGGGAATGTTTAAAAGTAAAAGCGAGTGGGATGGTAATAAATTCTATAAAATAGCTTGATTTTTAAGAGAGCATCTAACGTTTGAATTAAACGGCGCCGCTTTTCGGCGTCCGAGCAGGGCAGATTTTTTGCCCTGCGGTTTTAAATGACTTGTTATGTGTTTTTAATATAATCATTTAAATACTCAACTCTGTTACTTTTTCCAAGCCCCATGC
>JBFHVK010000557.1:0-1368 GCA_041589615.1 Gammaproteobacteria bacterium
ATACGCAGGAACAAGGGCGCAGATTTCGGTGGCCTGCGGGTTGCCATCGTCGGCGACATACTGCATTCACGTGTGGCTCGTTCACAGATACACGCACTGAACACACTTAATACTGGTGAAGTCAGGGTGGTTGGCCCGAAAACACTTATCCCAAGAGACATCGAATCGATGGGCGTGAAAGTATTTTATGATCTTCAGGAAGGCATAAAAGATGCCGACGTTGTAATTATGTTACGCCTGCAAAAAGAACGCATGCAGGGTGCATTATTACCCAGCGAACAGGAATACTTTCAACTTTACGGTTTAACTGAAGAACGCCTGCAGGTTGCAAAACCCGATGCCATTGTCATGCATCCTGGCCCGATTAATCGCGGTGTAGAAATCGATTCCAATGTCGCTGATGGTGAACGCTCAGTCATACTCAACCAGGTAACCTATGGCATTGCGGTGCGCATGGCCGTTATGTCAATGACACTCGGCGGAAATGTAAACAGCCAGAAACAGGAGGCGTCAGCATGAAAAACATGCATATAAAAAATGCACGCCTTATCGACCCCGGCAACCAGGTTGACTCAGTCACCGATATTTATATCAGCAAAGGCAAGATAGCCTCGATTGATAATGCGCCTGAAAATTTCAATGCAGATGAAACAATTGACGCATCCGGACACTGGGTGATACCCGGCATTATCGACCTGAGTGCGCGATTGCGCGAGCCCGGCCTCGAACAGAAAGCCAGTATAGAATCAGAAACGCGTGCTGCTGCCCGAGCAGGTATAACAACATTATGTATGCCGCCGGATACAGATCCAGTTATCGACGAACCTGCAGTGGTTGAGCTGATTCATCGTAAGGCACGCAAAGCCAGACACAGCCATGTGTATACTCTCGGTGCATTAACCGCAAAGCTTAAGGGCGAACACCTTAGCGAGATGGCCGCACTAAAAGAAGCAGGCTGCCTGGGTGTGAGCAACTGTCGCAATAGCATTAGAAATTCACTGGTGTTACGCCGCGCTTTTGAATATGCGTCGACACACGACATTACGGTATTTATCGAAGCCTGTGATAAAAGCCTGGCTGCTGATGGTTGCGCACATGAAGGCGCCATAGCAAATCGCCTTGGCCTCTCAACAATACCTTACGCAGCAGAAACTGCGCCTATCGCACAAATACTGGAACTGGTACGAGACACTGACGTTCGCATTCACTTTGGTCGACTTTCATGCGGCAGAAGCATTGAACTTATCAATGAAGCGAAAGCAAAAAATCTCAAGGTGACTGCAGATGTGGCTGCGCACCAGCTACATCTCACCGAAATGGACATCAGCAGTTTCAATAGCCTGTATCATGTAATTCCTCCACTACGCA
>JBFHVK010000559.1:0-1359 GCA_041589615.1 Gammaproteobacteria bacterium
ATCAGATCGTCTTTGTTATCTCTTTGAGCTTCTGTATTAGTTGCCATAATAATTGCCTTTAGAATTCCAGACCATTTTCACGAGCAGCTTCAGCAAGAGCTTTAACACGACCGTGATATTTAAAACCAGAGCGATCAAATGCCACACTAGTCACACCAGCTGCTTTTGATTTTTCAGCAATGATCTTACCAACCGTCGCTGCAGCATCAGTGTTGCCGGAATTTTTAATTGCAGATTTAACGTCCGCATCTAAAGTAGAAGCAGATGCCAATGTCGTAGCTCCGTCAGCTGACAGAACCTGCGCATAGATATGACGTGGAGTACGGTGTATACATAATCTTGTTGCACCTAACTCACGAATCTTCATGCGAGTGCGCTTGGCGCGACGAACACGAGTTACTTTCTTTGAATTCATCTCAGCACCTATTTCTTCTTAGCTTCTTTACGAACAACATACTCGTCAGAATAACGAACACCCTTGCCTTTATATGGCTCTGGTGGACGATAAGCACGAATTTCAGCAGATACCTGACCCACTTTTTGCTTGTCCGCACCCTTCACCAGGATTTCAGTCTGGCTAGGAGTTTCAACGCTAATTCCTTCAGGAACAGCATATTCAACAGGGTGAGAAAATCCTAAAGAAAGATTTAACTTATTACCCTGTGCCTGTGCACGATAACCTACACCGATCAATTCAAGTTTCTTTTCGAAACCTTCGCTAACACCGACAACCATGTTGTTCACTAGTGAACGCATAGTTCCAGTCATAGCCATAGCTGAATCTTCAGATGGTGACAATGTTAACTCAGTACCATCCTGCTTGATTGAAACAGTGTCATGCAGGTTCATAGTAAGATTACCCTTAGGGCCTTTTACACTTACTGACTGTCCTGCAATTGTTACATCTGTACCAGAAGGAACGGTAATTGGTTTTTTTGCAATACGTGACATATCAAAACCCCTTATGCGACTGAGCAGATTAACTCACCGCCAATGCCTGCAGCACGTGCAGCACGGTCAGTCATCATGCCTTTTGAGGTTGATACAACAACGATACCCAGGCCATTTAAAACACTTGGGATTTCGTCTTTATTTTTGTAGATTCGTAAACCTGGGCGACTAATGCGCTTAATGCTTTCGATAACAGGCTTACCATCGTAATACTTCAACGAAACAGACAGCTCTGGCTTTACACCTTCAGAAACAGAAAAATCATTGATATAACCTTCGTCTTTTAAAACCTGGGCTATTGACTGTTTCATATTAGATGCAGGCATAGCGACATCAGTTTTTGATGCTGATTGACCGTTTCGAATACGAGTTAGCATATCTGCTATTGGATCTGACATACTCATAATC
>JBFHVK010000560.1:0-1349 GCA_041589615.1 Gammaproteobacteria bacterium
GCAATAAACATCACATCAGACAGATCGAAGTCGACCTCCAGATAGTGATCGCCAAAAGTATGGTTCTGCTCTGGATCAAGCACTTCCAGCAGGGCTGATGCAGGGTCACCACGGAAATCCTGTGCCATTTTATCTATTTCATCGAGCAGGAACAGTGGATTACGTGTACCCACCTTGCTCAGATTCTGGATAACCTTACCCGGTAAGGAGCCAATATAGGTTCTTCTATGACCGCGAATTTCTGCTTCATCACGAACACCACCCAGAGCCATACGTGTAAATTTACGGTTGGTTGCCTTGGCAATCGACTGACCCAGTGATGTTTTACCAACACCTGGAGGACCGACCAGACAAAGTATTGGCCCCTTCAGTTTCTTAACTCGCTGTTGAACGGCGAGATACTCAAGAATACGCTCTTTAACCTTCTCGAGACCATAATGATCCTCATCCAGGATCTTCTGTGCCTTGCTCAGATCCTGGGAAATCTTGCTGCGTTTTTTCCACGGGCAGCCTACCAGTGCATCAATGTAATTGCGCACCACGGTGGCTTCAGCAGACATTGGCGACATCATCTTGAGTTTGTTAATTTCAGAAGTCGCTTTCTTTTTCGCCTCCTTACTCATACCCGCTTTCTCGATTTTATTCTCGAGGTCTTCTATTTCATTTGGCGCCTCATCCAGATCACCCAGCTCTTTCTGGATCGCTTTCATCTGCTCATTCAGGTAATACTCACGCTGGCTTTTTTCCATCTGTTGCTTAACACGTCCACGAATACGCTTCTCGATCTGTAACAGGTCGATTTCTGCTTCGATCATACTCAGCAGGTATTCCATGCGCTCCTTAACATCAGAGATAGCAAGTATGTTCTGTTTTTCTTCAACCTTCAGCGACATATGAGCAGCAATGGTATCTGACAAACGCGCAGGATCGTCAATACCACTCAGTGAAGTGAGTATTTCAGGCGGAACTTTCTTGTTGAGTTTTACGTACTGATCGAATACACCCATGATTGAACGGGATAACACTTCCAGCTCGCGCGCCTTGTCTCCACCCTTGTCTTCCAGCAGGGTGTAGTCTGCTGTAAAAAATTCTTCATCATCATAAACAGCGTCTACTTTGGCTCGTGTGGCACCTTCAACCAGTACCTTTATGGTGCCATCAGGTAGTTTTAACAGCTGTAGAATAGTAGAGAGCGTACCAATTTCATGGATATCCTTCATAGAAGGATCATCAATCTCGGCACTTTTCTGTGCGACCAGTAAAATCTGTTTGTCTTTCGACATGGCAGCATCAAGTGCCTGGATGGATTTTTCCCGCCCTACAAACAGAGGAATAACCATATGCGGGTA
>JBFHVK010000561.1:0-1347 GCA_041589615.1 Gammaproteobacteria bacterium
ATTAACTGCTCGCCCTGTTCGCGGCCCATCTTTTCAATGACCATATCCGCACCACTGACAGGCTGATTCAATACTGAAAACTTCATGTTGTTTTCGTCGTCAGTCACACGCACAAACCATTCACCAGTTTTAAACTGTTTTATCCGGTAGTAGATTTGTTTGTAAACTAACTTAGAAACCTGGCGATGTGCGTCAAATAACGGCCCTAACTCGATAAGGTTAGAGTTTTGTGAAATCTCTTTACTTCTACCCGATGCACTTGAATCAACAACGTCACCCTGACCCATGCTCTCGATTGAGCTTAGGGAGTCTTGTAGCAGGTTAAATTGGCCGATTGCCATGTCAGACGTTTGGATTGTGCCGAAGTCAACACCCCACTGAGCGTTACCTTGTATCTCGATGTGTCCGTCTGCTTTGGATAGCTCTTTCTTAGCTGTGTTTACATTGGCTATTGCTTTCTTATTACCAAAGGTCTGGCGTCTGCTTAACAAATCAAGGTATTTAGATTTACGCTTGTTAATCTCATCCTGTGGCGAGATCATCTGCCTAACTAGTCCATAGCGGTCGTTGTCGTGGTCTATAAACGCGCCAGCGGCCTCTATGTTACACATAGGTCTACCATGCTCATCTAGGAATGAGGATGGCTCAGGATCGACTAGAAAGCCCTCTTTAGTAAAGATTGCATGAGTCCATACACCTTCATGCTTAAAGTACATTTGAACAGTTAAAACGCGCTTGCGTTCTTTGTCAGCCCATATTGTATTATTGGGCTTGTCGTCGAATACGTTATTTTCCTGTGATTCACTGATATTCAGGAAGTCTTCTCGCCCTTTAAACATCTGCTGCGCGTCTTCCTGATCCATCCACGTAATAACGCCCTTGAACTTGGCATCTCTAAAAAATCTATCTGTTGAATGAGGATCGTATATAAAGCGATTCCAGGGGATAGACCTTACCTTTATTTCATCAACGTCTGAGTCGTAATCAACGATATATGCTTCAATGCCTTCAACGCATAAATAATCAAAGCCTTCTGATCGTTCAATGTCCCATTCGTTGTTATCACATACAAACCTTATTGCATCAGTAAAGACTTGCGCTGATTCATCGTCTTGAGGTGTGCGAGGGAACGCTTTCGGATCGGTTCTAGTCTGTCTCTCTACACCAAGCAGGTAATCAACCTTGCGCTTAATCCTGTTATCCGTCACTACAGGCTGCTTACGCTTCTTTAGAACGGCAATTTCTTCTGCTGTGTGCTGAATCCCGTTGTAATAATCTCGACGCGTGCGGGCTTCCTCATGTCCTAATTGGGTATGCTCCATGAATGTTTCGTAATATCTTACGAGC
>JBFHVK010000562.1:0-1330 GCA_041589615.1 Gammaproteobacteria bacterium
AGCCAGAAACGAAATGAAATCATTCAGGCAATATATGATCACCAGGTAATCGTTATTTGTGGAGAAACAGGCTCCGGCAAAACAACACAACTACCTAAAATGTGTATCGAGGCGGGCCTGGGCACCAATGCATTAATCGGCCACACTCAGCCACGACGCATTGCTGCCCGTTCCGTTGCCACACGAATTGCCGAAGAACTCAAGTCACAACCCGGAGAGATCGTTGGCTTTAAAGTTCGTTTTACAGATACTTCCAGTGAATCCAGCCTGATAAAACTAATGACGGACGGCATACTGCTTGCCGAGATTCTGCATGATCCTATGCTGATGCAATATGATTGCATCATTGTGGACGAAGCACACGAGCGTAGCCTGAATATTGATTTCCTGCTAGGTTACCTCAAACGTCTATGCGTTAAACGCAAAGACCTGAAGCTTATAATTACATCTGCAACAATTGATCCGCAACGTTTTTCAAAACATTTCGATAACGCGCCAATTATTGAGGTTTCCGGAAGAACTTATCCGGTCACTGTTGAGTATCGCGATACGGAAAATGAAGAGGGCCAGCCCGTCGATATGCCTGCCGCCATTGCCGGCTGTGTTGATGAAATATCACGCATCGATCGCGGCGACATTCTGGTATTCCTCAGTGGTGAAAGAGATATTCGTGAAGCTGCCGATTACCTGCAAAAACAGAATTACCAGAATACTGAAATACTACCTCTGCTCGCGCGCCTGTCTGCAAGTGAACAGAATAAAATATTTAACACCTCATCAAAACGCAGAATCATATTATCCACTAATGTTGCAGAAACATCACTTACGGTACCAGGCATTCGTTATGTTATCGATTCCGGTCTTGCACGAATTTCACGCTATTCATGGCGCAGTAAAATACAACGCCTTCCGATAGAAAAAATTTCACAGGCATCTGCAAACCAGCGTAAGGGCCGATGCGGACGTGTTAGTGCAGGTATTTGTTATCGGCTCTACTCTGAAGAGGATTTTAATCTCAGGTCGGAGTTTACTGAACCTGAAATACAACGTACGAACCTTGCTGCCGTTATACTGACTATGGAACAGATGAAACTGGGGCATGTTGATGATTTTCCTTTCGTTGAGCCGCCAGATCCACGACTTATTAAAGATGGCTATAAATTACTACATGAACTTGGCGCCATAGATTCCAAACAGAAAATTACACGCATTGGCCAGCAACTTTCACGCCTGCCCATTGACCCGAAACTGGGCAGAATTCTAATCGAAGCCACTCAGGAAAACTGTTTATCAGAAGCACTTATTATCGTTTCTGCTTTATCTGTTCAGG
>JBFHVK010000563.1:0-1330 GCA_041589615.1 Gammaproteobacteria bacterium
AAAATTGTCGACATCGTCGAATCGAATGGTGCCGAGTTTGCATTTCCGACATCAACGCTTCATCTTAGATCCATGCCAGAGCAAGAGGGTTTACATTAAATGGCTGATAAATTACTGGTTGTTATGGCCAATGTGGATGTCACGCGTCCAGCTGAAATATTGCCACCATTACTGCAGGCAACGGTTGCCGCTGCAATGGAGTATGAAGTAGAGGTTCTCTTTACGGGTCAGGCAGGGCAGCTTGCGATGAAAGGTGAAGCAGAAAGCCTGCTGTTACAGGAGGATGATACACGCAGTGTATATGATCACATTAAACAGGCCAGGCAGGCGGGTGTGGTTTTCAAGGTGTGTACACCTGCACTTAAATTCTGGGGCGAAAATGTTATCCCGGAAATAGAAGAAACAGTTGGTGGTGCCTATATTATTAATGAAGCAATGGATGACAGCGTAGTCACTTTTACTTACTGATATGATTTCTTTACAGCAGGCACAACAGGTTTTACAGCGTTCTGAGCAGATTTATAACGCGCAACAGATACAACAGGCCATGGATGATATGGCACTTGAGATAAACCGCTTATTCGAACATGTTTCCCAGCCGGTACTGGTGTTACCGGTCATGAATGGTGGGCTGTTACTCAGTGGTCACTTAATGACTCGTTTCAATTTTCCCTTGCAGATTGATTACCTGCATGCGACTCGATATAGAAATAGTACAACGGGACGTGAACTTGAGTGGAAAGCAAAACCACAGCATGAACTTAAGGACCGTATACTCCTGATTATCGATGACATTTTTGATGAAGGTTATACACTCGACGAAATAGTCAGCTTCTGTCAGCAGCAGGGAGCAAGCAGGGTATACACAGCGGTTCTTGTGGAAAAAAACCATCCACGGGATAAGGCTACGCTTGAATGCGATTTTGTGGGTCTGCAGGTTGAAGATAGGTATGTCTTCGGATTTGGTATGGATTATAAAAGCTACCATCGTAATCTTGATGGCATTTATGCGGTGAATGAGGACTGATATGGCTAACCCGGAGTTTGTACCTACACTCGCGATTATTGGAGGTACAGGCCTGTACCAGCTTGAAGGCCTGCAGTCACTGGGTGCCCAGGAGTTGAAGACTCGATGGGGGGAGCCCTCATCGGCTATCGAATTTGCCCAGTTTAATGATCTTAAGCTGGCTTTCCTGGCCAGGCATGGATCAAATCATACAATTCCGCCTCACAGGGTAAATTATCGGGCAAATATGTGGGCTTTGAAGGAATGTGGTGTAAGCAGGGTCATTGCAATCGCAGCGGTGGGCGGTATAAGTGAGCATTTACC
>JBFHVK010000564.1:0-1318 GCA_041589615.1 Gammaproteobacteria bacterium
ACAATCAGGCACCTGCCGCGAATACCTGCTGTCTGTCGTGAGAGGATTGCTGTCGGCACATACTGCAAACTCACCTGACGCATTAGCTCACCAAAACCCGGCATCATTTTTTCACACACGGCTTCGGTTGCTTCCGGCACAAGATCACGCGGCGCTGGCCCCGTGCCTCCCGTAGTCACGGTAAGACAGCAGCCTTCTTTATCGGCCAGCTCGATTAATGCTGCCTCCACACCCGGCTGATCATCAGGAATAACCTTATACACTGGCTCCCATTCGGAGACCAGGTAATCATTCAGGGTATCGATAATCGCCTGCCCCGACAGATCTTCATATACACCTGCACTGGCACGATCCGATGCAGTTAATACACCAATTCTAATTTTTGACATAATTTAATACCTGTAACTTTCTGACGGCGCGCATTATAGCAAGCCTGTTATTGATCTTTTTCATCAAATTCCCCTCTATTTACAGCTAAACTATCTAGTATGAGCAAGCCAACTGAAGAAGAACTGAAAACCGCATTAATTGCGGCAACCAGACTGAAAGAAAGTGATAGCGACAAATACTTTGTTGCCAAGAGCCTGTTAAACCTTAATTTTCGCATGAGATTCTATGAAGAATTATTGCATGCTGCTGATCTGTACATGAACCACGGTCAGTCGGAGCACGACAGAATGCAATTACTCAGCGCAATTAACAAGGTAAAGGAAATTGATGCTCGCACTGCCAATATGGACATCGAAAACTTTGGTCTTGAGTAAACAGGCTAATGAGTTTTGTGCTAACCTGGTTTCACTGACGACTGAGCTCTATCACCTTCGCCTGACCAATGCCACGACTGTCCGAAGCGGCTGACATTTTCTGCTGTTTTTTATCCCATATCACCAGCTGCATATTTCCCCAGCTGCTATCTGACTGCTTTAACACATGTCCTCGAGCCTGTAATTCTTTCTGCTGGTGGAGTGGCATTGAATCCGGCTCAAGAAATAATTTGTCCGGCAGGTACTGATGATGAAAACGCGGCGTGTTCACTATTGTTTCCGCATCTGCACCTAGCTGAAATTTCAATGCGCCCAGTAACACCATGGTTATAATCCGGCTACCACCCGGTGTACCTATAACTGCCAGTCGATCATCTGTCTGCAAAAATGTGGGTGACATACTGGATAGCATGCGTTTTTCTGCTGCAATTGAATTTGCCTCTGCACCTACCAGGCCATACGCATTCGGCACACCCGGTTTCGATGAAAAATCATCCATCTCATCATTTAACAACACACCGGTACCGGGGGGAACAAAGCAGGAACCAAAAGGA
>JBFHVK010000565.1:0-1316 GCA_041589615.1 Gammaproteobacteria bacterium
CACCAAGGTCGCCCTTTACACCGACCAGATGGAACAGCTCACTACCGGCAATCGCAGCAAACAGGCCAAACAGGATCAGTACTTCTCCGTGGCCACTGCGTGTCAGCATAAAATTAAATATGGGGCGTAAGAGAGGAAGCGCTAACAGACCCAGGGCGTATATTGTTGGTGTTTTGTCGGTTGCGAGCGTCAGGAAGATAACGGCAATAATATCCTGGATAATTAAAATACCAATGGCAGTTTGGCCATGTCGGGTTTTAATTTCGTTGCGGTCTTCCAGCACCTTAACCGCAAAAATTGTGCTGCTGAAGCTGAGTGCAAATGCAATGACTGCTGCCGAAGACCAGGTGATATGCATATACCAGCTTATTCCCATCAGGGCAGGCGTCACCAGCATTACACTAAAAAGAATAACGCTGATTAGCATATGTAGCGAAGCACCACCCCAGACCTCAGGAGCAATAAGACTGGGCAGGCGAAGCTTCAGGCCGATCGTAAACAGGAGTAGCAGGACGCCCAGTTCTGCAAGCTCATCAATCAGTTCACCACCTTCAATACCAAATGCATGCAGAACAAAGCCGGCTGCGAGGAAGCCTATCAGCGGAGGGAGTCGAATTGTTTTTGCAGCAAAACTAAAAATTAGTGCAAATAAAAGCCAGAGTGGATCCATCAGGTTACTTTAATCAGCCAGTAAATATATTTTTAATTCTATCACCAGTGTGGCCTGTCGTGCAGATGCAGTGTTGAAGAGAATTATAATGAGTCTAGTAGGCCATCGAGATTTTTCATCTCATCTTCCGTGTCATCAATTGCTTTCCAGCTCATATCTGCCTGCAATGTATAGGAGCCCTGAAAACTGTCAGTGGGCTGGTGCTTCCAGTCTTCTGGACTCAGCATAGAAAAATATAGTTCACCGTTCGAACGACTATAAAGATGATAGGTCTTGCCAGGAATTTTTCTAAACTGGCATTGAGCCCGGTGTAATGTCTGGTTCTGCCGGGTTTCCTGCAAAATTGTACGAGCCTGCTCTTTCAGGCGAAGCATCTGATCTGCAATCAGTCTGAGTTTTGCATGGCTGGTCGTGTTAATCATATTATCAGCCTGTTCAATTTCGCGTGCCAGGTCGACCAGGTCAAAACCGGGAGACAGGCGGCTAACCGGATAGGGCGATGCATGTGCGGCACCCCGATGCAGGCTGGGTTTATTTGTGTTTTTATCCTTCTCGGTCATGATTCCAAGCTTCACATAATCATTAGGCCAGTACAAGATCAGCAGGTCGCACGCTGTCAGGAAAAATCAGGCTGCCAACAGCTGGC
>JBFHVK010000566.1:0-1314 GCA_041589615.1 Gammaproteobacteria bacterium
AATGAGTAAATTAGTTTGGGATCCCCAGCCATCATTTAAATGTTACTTTAACAGTGCATCCGAGATACTAAAGCACAGGAGTGTGTTTCGCGATGAATACACTTATTTTGTGGCTTATGGTGGGCGCGGTTCTGGCAAGTCGGTAGCTTTCACAGACGCTTTAGTAATTGAGGCGTCATTAAGACCCGTTAGGGTTCTAGTGTGCCGCCAGATTCAAAACTCAATCAAAGAGTCAACCAAAAAGGATGTTGAGGACGCAATAAGAAATAGGGGTCTAGAGGGTTTCTTTACCATACTAGAAAACGAGATAAGGGCGATCAATGGCTCTAGGTTTATATTTCGCGGCCTGAAAAACAATATCGACAACCTAAAGTCCATATCTGATGTTGATTGCGTCCTTGCTGAGGAGTCAGAGTCCATAACAGACGAGGTTTGGTCTAAGCTATTGCCATCAATTCGACCAAAGAGCGGCAGACGGCCTATAGTTTGCGTGGTATTCAACCCAGGGGATGAGCTTGACTCAACATATCAAAGGTTTGTAAAAAACCAACCAAGCCGATGCCTGAGTAAAAAAATTAACTGGACCGATAATATATACTTCCCGGACTTCCTTAATGAGCAGCGTCTTAATGATAAAAAGTCAATGCCGCCCAGAAAGTACAACCACATCTGGAACGGGGAGCCCTTGGGGTCAAGTGGTGATGTCATAATTGATATTGACTGGATTCGAGCCGCCAGGTTTGCCAGCAAACACCCTGGATGGAAAAGAAAAGGCCGCAAGGTTGTTGGATATGATCCATCAGGGCAAGGCAGGGACTTTAACGCCTCCGTGTTTGTTGACGGAAATGAGCTAAAAGAAATCGACGAGTGGCTAAAGTCGCCCGATCTAAAAAAGGCATCTCAACGCGCTCACTCAATGGCTGTTAGAAATGGCGCTGGGGCTTTTGTGTGGGATGACTGCGGCGGCCTTGGTGATGGCGTGTCCGTGTTTGTTTCTGACGCTAAAAAAGAGCTAATAAAGAGCCTTATTGCCGAAAAGCGCGGTGCCGATGCCATTGTTCTAAGGAAGCTAATTCATCACCCATTTAACGCTGGTGAGCCAGTATTCAGGCCAGAGAAAAAAATAAAGGGGACCAAGAAGACGTCAAAAGAGATATATTCAAACTTAAAGGCGCAAACTTGGGGAATCATCGCTCAGCAGTTATACAACACTTACAGGTTTATTGTTCTTGGCGAGAGTGATATTGACTTTGGTGATATGCTGTCAATTGACATTGAGGATGATGAACTTTTTGATAAATTATCTCTCGAGCT
>JBFHVK010000567.1:0-1314 GCA_041589615.1 Gammaproteobacteria bacterium
ACATCGCCTCGTAGCACGATACAACCAGCTGACTATAGGTGGATTAGTCGCTGAAATTCAGCTCGACTACCAGATTAAAAAAAGTGATTTACAGAGCATTTACAAGAAATTAACAAGTGCGGATAGCAATAATGATCCAGCTATCAATCAGCCTCTTGCGATTGATAAAGATACCGAAATGAATTTTCTGAATACTGTTGTCGAACGAATTACCTATATTCCCGCGATTGATTTCGGGGAAGATATCATTCGTCAGCGGTTTGGCCAGGCGGCTGAAGAAGTTAAACTGAATGAAAATACACAGCGCTGGATTTACCCTCAACTGGGGCTCATTATAAATATTCACCAGGATAAGGAGGATGAGTTTATTTACAGTTCACTAAAATAAACTCATCTTCGTTTATGCCTGACTAGACTTCGTAAACTCCATGCTCACGCGTTTCCAGGAAACGAATATCTGGCCAACGCTCTTTTGTCATCTCCAGATTAACACGGGTAGGCGCAATGTAAACAAGATCTCCCGCATGATCCAGTGCCAGATTGGTTGAGCTTTTATCCTTAAACTGATTGAGCATTTTCTCATCATCACATTCAACCCATCGAGCTGTGGTGACATTTACATTTTCAAAACTACATTCAACGTTATATTCATACTGTAAACGATGGGCCACAACATCAAACTGCAATACACCAACCGCACCGAGTATAAGATCATTATTATTAAGTGGCCTGTATAACTGGGTGGCACCTTCTTCACACAACTGAATAAGTCCTTTCTGCAGGGCTTTCATTTTAAGCGGGTCACGAAGCTGGGCACGGCGGAACAGCTCCGGGGCAAAATTCGGGATACCACCAAACTGCAAGTCTTCACCTTTGGTGAAGGTGTCACCGATACGAATAGTGCCGTGATTGTGAATACCGATAATATCTCCGGCGTAAGCTTCATCAGCATGACCACGGTCCGAGGCCATGAAAGTCATTGCATCATTCAGTTTGATATCTTTCTGTAAACGAACATGCTTAACTTTCATTCCCTTTTCAAACTTGCCGGAGCATATACGCAAGAAAGCCACCCGGTCACGGTGCTGTGGATCCATATTAGCCTGAATTTTGAAAACAAAACCGGTGAATTTTTCTTCAGTTGCCTCGACTCTGCGTAGATTAGTATCACGCGCTTTTGGCATGGGCGCGAATTTATCCAGTGAATCCAGTAGCTCCTTGATACCGAAATTATTTATTGCCGAACCAAAAAACACAGGTGTCAGCTTACCTTCGCGATAAGCCTCAAGATCGAATTCATGACTGGCACCTTTC
>JBFHVK010000568.1:0-1309 GCA_041589615.1 Gammaproteobacteria bacterium
CAGCGCTTATTGCGCGAGAGCAGTGCGTCGCTCACCGCGATTGCCGAAGCCTGCGGCTTTGCCAATCAAGCGGCGTTAAGCCATGCGATGCGCCGCTATTTGGGCTTGTCGCCTAAGCATTGGCGCAGTCCGTCAATTTAGGGTGCAAGCACCCACAACCCTGCGTTCCCCTGCTGTGGTAAGTTTTACATCGGTATTATTACGCTACCTACCTACCTACCTACCTACCTACCTACCTACCACCTAGTGGTGGTTTACCGTCCTGCGCCGATTAAATAACTTGCTGAAAATGTGGTTTTGGTAAGTTTTCTATTAGGGAAAATATGCTAAAACAGCAAGCCTGATGCATAGAGGAACTCGTTAGAGGTGGCTAATGGTTTGCAGGGCTGTTTTTTTGTTGGCTTTGCTTTTGTGATTTTTTGGAGGCTGTATGTATATATGAATATATTACTTAGCGGTTTACGCTTATTGCTTGACGGTCGTTTCGATTGCTGTGGTTTTTGGGGTGGCAGCTAAGTTTCTTGGCTTGCGGGTGTGGAAGGCTGCTGTGCTGGGGCTTTTTATAGGTTTTTTACCGTTTACGATGGATGTGCCAACCTATGTTGTTCATGCTGTTAAGTGCGGCTTGTACTCGGGGGTTGAGTACTATGTTCCGCATAAGGAGTTAAAGGGGAGGCCTGTTGTTGATTGGAAGTCTTTTGAGGAGGGGCGATGGGGTGAGGATGTTGATGGCTTGATTTATTACAAGTCTTCTTATGTCTATGAATATTTGGGTGTTTGGGGAAATGTTATGGATTATTATGATGCTAAGGATGGTGTCCTCGTGGCTAAGGGGGTGGGTTATAGTAGGCGGGCGGTTTATTATGGTAATTTAAAAACTTGGGTTAATGGTTTTTGTGTTTCGGATGAAATGGTTGGGCGGTATTTTCAATGATTCGTTTGGCTTTTGTCTTGAATCTGAGCCCTGACTTAAGCAATTGGCTTCAGCTGAATATCACTACTGCTGCTTAGGCCCTTGGTCATCTCTAAGCACAAGCTCTGAAACTCGCGCATGCCGAGGGTTTGGTATTTCTGTTCGTGCCAGATGAAGTAAAACTGCCGGTGCAGATCTAGCTCCGGGGTTTGCAGCGGCACTAAGCTGCCGCGCCGGAATGCATCGCGCAGCGCCAAGCGTGAGATGCAGCCAATGCCGAGGCCAGATTCCACCGCACGTTTGATCGCCTCGGTGTGTTCCAGCTCAAGGCGCACCCGCAGTTGTCGGCGATGCGGGCGCAGTGCGGCTTCAAATGCACGGCGGGTGCCGGAGCCA
>JBFHVK010000569.1:0-1303 GCA_041589615.1 Gammaproteobacteria bacterium
AGACACTTCCAAGAGTTTAAAGAATGGGAGAAAAAAGGAAATAAGGCTAAGGTAAAAGAAAAGCCCCCTAAAGGCGTCCCTAAAGAGGTTTCTGCATTCCAACTTAAAGCTGCTCTATTAGCCTCTGGTCAACTCACTGCCGTAGAGACAGCGATGGGTTCAGCAAGCGGTATGGTTAAGCTAGCTTGGGCAGCCAAAGCTCGGTTTCGAGTTGATGGGGATGTGGTTAAAGAAGTTGATAAGATTCTCAATCTTAAGAAAGAAGGGGTTGATGCTCTTCTAATGCAGGCAGGGGATATTCCAGAATGAAGTTTCTACTCCTCTACCCTCTCCTCGTTATTTGTAAAATCTTAGCTATTGTGCTAGGCTTTATAGCTGTTGCACTTGCCCTTCCCTTTTCTAAGGTAGATAAGGCACCTGAGCTTCCTAAAGGAGTTAAGCGAACTGTATTTGAGGGTTGGGAGTATGAGCGGCTTCCTAAATGGGCAGATTGGCTTTGGGGCAACGATAAGTATGGGGCACAGGGCAATTGGTTTTGGCCTGACTACCATGACGTAAAAAGCTTCAAAGGTAAATATATCTGGCTAGCTCTTAGGAACGCAGCCAATAACCTCAATCGCTACTCTCTGTTTAGATATGAAACAGATGCTTCTACATTCAAAGTGTTCGGCACGAATCGTGTCAACGATGTGGAAGGACTAGCTGGTTGTCAGCTAGTTAGTAGCGGTTGGAGGTATGGCCTTTACTGCATCCTCCCTTATGGGAAGCGCAGCTTGCGTATTAGATTGGGTTATAAATTTGATCCACAGAAAAAAGGAATACAGAGTGCATCTCTATCCGTGCTCATCAATCCTTTTGCTAGGTTCGGATCATAGGAGGTAATATGTTTAAATTCAGTAAAAGAAGTAGAGATAAGTTCAAAGGAGTGCATCCTGATCTTGTTAAGGTAGCTGAGAAGGCACTAGAGCTTACTCCTTACGACTTTGGAATCTCAGAAGGGGTACGGACCTTCGAGAGACAGAAAGAGCTTGTAGAGGCTGGTAAGAGCCGTACAATGTACTCTCGGCACCTCACAGGTCAAGCTATTGATTTCTTTGTTCTAGTGAATGGGGAAGTAACTTGGGACTTCAAGTATTACAAGGAAGTAGCAGATGCGTTTAAACGTGCTGCTAACGAACTTGGCATTGCAATTGAATGGGGCGGCGACTGGAAGTCATTCCTAGATGGTCCTCACATCCAACTGAAGAGGGTTTAACATGGCTATCTTTGCTGCGCTAATCCCTGTTGTCGGTTCCCTGCTAGA
>JBFHVK010000570.1:0-1291 GCA_041589615.1 Gammaproteobacteria bacterium
GGATGCTCGCGAATAACTTCTTCGAGAATATCCCAGACTTCAGCGCCTTCACGCTCTACTAATTTCTTGGCTGCCTTGATAGTTGTCGCTAAACCACGGCGATGCAGCTTGCTAAAGATAAATGGCTTGAACAGTTCCAGTGCCATTTTCTTTGGCAGACCACACTGATGCAGTTTCAGCGTAGGACCAACCACAATTACGGAACGACCAGAATAGTCAACACGCTTACCTAACAGGTTCTGACGAAAACGACCCTGCTTACCTTTAATCATGTCAGCTAAAGATTTCAAAGGACGCTTGTTAGTACCGGTAATCGCACGACCACGACGACCATTATCCAGCAGCGCATCTACAGATTCCTGCAGCATACGTTTTTCGTTACGCACAATAATGTCTGGAGCAAACAGCTCTAATAGACGACGCAGACGATTGTTTCGATTGATCACTCGACGGTACAGATCGTTCAGGTCAGATGTCGCAAAACGACCACCATCCAGCGGTACCAGCGGACGTAAATCAGGTGGCAGAACAGGCAGTACAGTCATGATCATCCACTCTGGCTTGTTACCAGATTCAACGAATGAATCAATCAGTTTAAGGCGCTTACCGTAACGCTTCAGCTTGGTCTCTGAATTGGTATTACCCATATCTTCACGAATCTGCTTGGCCTCATCACCCAGGTCAAGACTCGAGAGCATTTCGTATATGGCTTCAGCACCCATGCGCGCATCAAATTCATCACCATGCTCTTCGATCGCTTCGAGATAAGTCTCATCCGATAACAGCTGACCACGCTCTAAGGTAGTCATACCCGGATCAACCACTACAAATGCTTCGAAATAAAGAATTCGCTCGATTTCACGCAGCGTCATATCCAGCAACAGACCGATACGTGAAGGCAGTGACTTCAGGTACCAGATATGTGCAACCGGGCTCGCAAGATCAATGTGACCCATGCGATCACGACGCACTTTAGACTGGGTAACTTCAACACCACATTTTTCACACACCACACCGCGGTGCTTGAGGCGCTTGTATTTACCACACAGGCACTCATAGTCTTTTACCGGGCCAAAGATCTTGGCGCAGAAAAGGCCTTCACGCTCTGGCTTGAACGTGCGGTAGTTAATGGTCTCTGGCTTTTTAACTTCACCGTAGGACCAGGACATAATCATTTCAGGTGATGCCAGTCCGATTCGAATCGCGTCGAAATCGTCATCCTGACCCTGTTGGTTAATGAGCTTGAGTAGATCTTTCACAATCCTATCTCCAAAATTTTATGTATACCTAA
>JBFHVK010000571.1:0-1290 GCA_041589615.1 Gammaproteobacteria bacterium
ACAGAGTTTTATTAACATAAGGGGCAAGACATACCAGATTTCTAGTGTTACTTATGCGCTAGATGATGCTGACCATGCCTCAGAACGTAGAATGCGGGCAAACGTCAATGTTATTGCCAGCTAACGCCTGCATAAGCCGCCCCGCGTTTTGGGGTCGGATTTAATGCACTTGTTAGCTGAACTGTGGAGATAGAAATGCCAGAAATATATAAAGTAACAGTGATAACTACACAAGGTGTGAATACCTTTGAAGTGGGCGGCACTATTCATGTGCCTAATAATGAAGACGGAACTTTTACAGATAAACACATAGCCACGATTAAGCAAGTCGGGCTTAGGATAACCGGCGACCCTTACGATCATTATTGCGGCTTTGATAATGTTGGCGAAATGTTGTTTTCTATAAATTGTCTCGCGCCTTGCGAGGTTTTGTACAGCTAACGCCCTTTTAAGGGGCAAGCGACCAGCGGGAGCGATGTCCCGCTTGAAATAATTGTTATGCGAGGTTTTATGATTACAGATGAATACATTAATGGGCTTTTTGAAGGCACTAATTTTGGTGAGCCTGTGAATAGTTCAGTAGGTGAGAAACGCGCCTTGATTGCAAAAACATTACAGAACCAGCTAGACGGGTACTGGTCAGGGCATACGATTTACCATATTTGCTTGCGTGGTGGTTTTCTGTTTGATTCACCCACAACAGAGCAAAAGCGACTAACTAAGCTCGGTGAAATGTTTTTAACTGGCGCATAACAGTGAAATAGGCGACAGTCGTATATTCCAGAGAAACACGACTATCTATATGTACTGGGATATGCGGCGTTCATAAATAATGAACAGGAGAGGATTTTGGCACACGATAGCAACGGCAAATATCAGCTAATCATTGAGTATGATGGTCAGCGCGAACAAGAACTAATGATAGACGGTGAGAACGGGTTCAAAGACCCTTGGATGGATTTAGGTCTATTGCTTGAGGGTGTGGGTTTACTAATCAATACTGTCAAGGGTGATGGTAAAACAGAACACAACGGCCTACCCCTTAACGAGTATATAAAAATGTACATCGATAGCGCATGTGGTGACTACCAAAGAACTGATACACCGCATAGGAATAGTAATTGAACAGGAGAGGATTTTGGACACAGTAAAATTTGAGGTAGACCTAGATTTAGTCGCCGATGATAAGGAAATATCCTGCATGAACAGCCTTTATCAAGTCATGGATTATTACTGCACAGAACTAAATCAACAGGAAGTAGACAGAATAGCCGACTGGTTTAATCGTAA
>JBFHVK010000572.1:0-1289 GCA_041589615.1 Gammaproteobacteria bacterium
CACGTGTGTCTTCTTATTCCACAGATTATATTTGAGGTGATGTAATATTCGCCCACCTGTACACATACCACTTCCGGCAATAATAATGGCACCATCGCTGATGCGGTTCAGGGCCATTGATTCTTCAGCTGACTGGGTATAAGTAAGACCGGGTAACCACTGGTCCCAGCCCTGTTTCATAAAATCACGGAAGGAGGGGTCATCCTCGTTGAACAGGTGCTGATGGGTCTGGTAAACGTCACTTACCTTAATGGCCATGGGGCTATCAATGTATACCTTGCGGTTATTCAGCAGGCCTTCATGATACATCTGGCCTAGCCAGTAGATTAGATCCTGGGTGCGGCCAACAGCAAAAGCTGGTATTAGAATGTTTCCACGTTGTAATGAAGCGTCCTGAATGACTTCCCTGAATTCATCTAGTGTGTCTGACAGTTTACGATGGTTACGATTACCATAAGTGGATTCCATCAGTAAGATATCAGCTTCTTCTATGGTCTTTGGGTCTTTCATCAAGGGAGCGCAACTATTTCCCAGGTCTCCAGAGAAAACTATCTTTCGGGTAGCATTTTCCAGTTTAATCCACAGCTCAACAATGCAGGAGCCAAGAATATGGCCAGCATCCTGAAAGCGCACTTCTATATCTGCATTAATACTCTTCTTCTGGTTATAATCGATGCCCTGTGCCTGTTTTAAGGTGCGTTTTACATCATTGAAATCATATGCGGGTTTAACCGGTTTTTTTCCAGCTCGTAATAATCGACGGTTTTTACGTTCTGTGTCGCTTAACTGTAAGGAGGCTGCATCGTTATACATGATAGGCATCAGGTCATGTGTGGCACTTGAGCAGTATATGTTTCCCTTAAAGCCTCGCTTGACGAGTAGAGGTACAAGCCCTGAATGATCAAGGTGTGCATGGGAAAGCACTACCGCATTGATTGATGCTGGATCCAGGGTAGAAGGGAGTGTGTAACCATTATCGTCGCCCCTGTCTTCTCCCTGTCTTAAGCCGCACTCGAGTAACAGCCGAAAATGGCCTGTATCGATGAGGTAGCATGAGCCAGTTACATGTTGCGCTGCACCAAGAAAGCTAAGTGTTGCCATTGTTTTTCCCCTGTGTCTATGATGCTGTTTTCTGTAATGCTACTTCAGGTTAGCCATTTGTTCTATATCAGCGTTGCTAGCAGTTCTCAACAGACATTTCACTGAACCTATCATGTTGAGAATAGGGCTAGCTCCAATCATCAATGCTACACCGCTTGCAGCAATTCCAGCTGCGTCAGTTGAGCGAG
>JBFHVK010000573.1:0-1289 GCA_041589615.1 Gammaproteobacteria bacterium
AGGTCAGATTGATGACTCTGGACAGCATAAGATGTTCATCTGTTATGATGCAGATAACTTAACCATTACAGCATATGACAACACTGAGGAGATTGGTTCTATAACCCTGACTGAGCAATTGACAATGCCATCTAGTGGTAACATTCACCTTGGTGGGGCTGATGGGGATTCATACCTTAATGGTCAAATGGGTGAGAATAGAATCTGGCATAATGTTGCATTTACAGCAGACCAAGTATCAGCATTAGGAGCAGCAGAATGAAACAAATATATTTAAACGCAACAGATGAAAGTGCATTTCTTGAGGCATGTAGTGATCAAGGATTGCTTAATGACGATGGGGAGTTGATTAAAAAGTCTCTGTCGCCAATTCGTTACGACATTATCACCCTGCCAAACTTGCAAAAACCTACAGGGGAAACCTTGACAGATGAAGATGGTAATGAATACCCAGAAATGGAAGTGATTGAAGGTTATTGTGCAATGGCATTGGTAGAAGATGATTATGCAGAAGATTTCCTTTCATCAATTCAAGTTGAGCCAGAATCACCCGTCATTAAGTTTGCGGGATACTAAAAACCACGCCGTGTGTTAATATGTGACACGCGGCACAATTTTATAAAGGTAAATCATGGCAACATATACAACTTTTTTAAATTATGTTAATAGCCCGACAGCGGACACCGTAGAGACTCTACTGGATATCAGCGAATCCGACCGCACTATTGCAACTATCGTCATCACGAATACAGGCTCAACTTCCGCCGAGGTTGCTGCATACTTATATGATAGCAATGACGACAAGGTGTTTACGTTGCTACCAACTTACACATTGGCCTCAAGTGCGTCACAGTCGCCTGATATTAGGTCCTTAAACCTTCCAGCAGGATATCAAGTCAAGGTCCTGTCTGATTCGTCTGACGTTGAATTCTGCGCGTCTGGCGTGGTAATAACGGAGTAAAGTACATGTCTGATTTTAGGCTTAAAAACGAGTACAATATTCACACCCTGAAAGTTTCTTCTATGGAAGACATCGAGGGCAAGGGAATGCGATCGCTAGTTAACTATCCAGTGGTGCAGGGTGTTTATGCTATGGGGCAAGTAGCCTTTAATAGAGCTCAAGGGGTTAGCAGTGTTGGTCAAGTGGCATTTAATAGAGCTCAGGGTGTAAGCTCCGTCGGTCAAGTGGTGTTTAACAGGGCTCAAGGCATTAGCTGTATTGGGCAGGTTGTTTTTTTTAGAAATTTAGTAGAGGCATAAACATGGCAATTTTAGATTTTTGCACGGGC
>JBFHVK010000574.1:0-1288 GCA_041589615.1 Gammaproteobacteria bacterium
ACAGATGCATACACCAACTTGACCACTTTATTTCCCGGATTGATAGGGCTCTTAACGAACACCTGCCAATGGTTGTTGAGGTAGAAGAACAAAAAGAAAAAGGTGTTTATAAGTATGTCAAGAAACCGTTTCTCAAATCTGGAGAAGTTAATCAGCATGTTAGGAATTGGGCTGATCGCAACGCTATCGACCTCGACAGCGTTAGTATTGGTGGGCCTTTTACTCGTATCTCCTTCCGCCTATTAGATTTAAACTCTAATCAAGAAACTAAAGAGTATCTGATGGCTTCTGGTTGGGAGCCTCTAGAGTGGAATACTAACGATGAAGGGGAACGAACTAGTCCTAAGCTGTCTAAGGATGATCCCTTCGAGGGAATCCAAGGAGGGATAGGGAGACTGGTGGCAAAGCGTGTTCAGTGTAGACAGAGGAAGAGCATTATTGAGGGGCTTCTAAAGCTCATCCGTCCTGATGGACGAATTGCTTCCAGAGTCAATATGCTGGCTGTTACAGGGAGAGCGACACATAGAAATATTGTAAACATCCCTAAAGTGGGTAACTTCTACGGAAAGCAAATGCGTAAGATTTTTGTATGCGGGAAAGGGAAAGTGCTTGTTGGCACTGACTCTGATTCGTGTCAAGTCCGTATGCTTGCAGGCCGTATGAACGATCCAGATTACACGGAGACTGTGGTAAATGGTGACAAAGCAAAAGGAACAGACATCCATTCTGTCAACAAACGAGCAGCAAACCTGCCAGACAGAGACAAAGCCAAAACATTTTTTTACGGCTTCTTATTCGGGGCAGGTGATGCAAAAGTGGGAAAAATCGTTGACGGAACCTCCGCCGATGGAGCAAGACTCAAGCAACAATTCCTTGCCGGTCTCCCGGCCTTGGGAGCTTTGCTAGAGCGTTTAACCGCAGAGTGGAAGTCCACAGCCAAGAAGAGGTTTAATGCTAAGTGGAACAAAATGGAGTATTACGATGGATGGGTTACCGGTCTAGACGGCCGCCCCATCTTCATCCCTTTTGAGCATCAAATCCTTGTCTATATGCTCCAATCCGATGAAGCCATTATGATGGCAGCAGCGTATGTCAAAGCAAACGCAGACTTAGCTAAGAAGTATCGGTATGGAGAGCAATACGGGTTTGTCGCTTGGTACCATGACGAGTTTACAATTGAATGTGACCCGGAGATTGCGAATGACGTGAAGAAGATTTCTGAGGATGCAATTGCTTGGGCAGGGAACTATTTCAAAATTCCTTGTCCACATTTAGGAGATGGTAAGAT
>JBFHVK010000575.1:0-1284 GCA_041589615.1 Gammaproteobacteria bacterium
ACTCATTGCTTACAGGGCTGACTTGATGGTGTCGGTGATAATTTTGATTTTATCTTCCGTCAGTTCAGGATACACCGGCAGTGAGAAACAGTTCTGTACTACCGATTCGGTAACAGGTAACTCAAGGCCTTTACAGTCATTTGCAAACACTTCCTGTTTATGCAGCGGAATTGGGTAGTAAATCGCACAGGCGATGCCAGCATCACGCAATGTCTGCATGATTTTATCGCGCTGTGGATGCATGCAGGTGTACTGATGATATACGTGATAACCCACACCATCTTCGGTTGGCATTTTTACATCGGTGTCTGCCATCATGGCCTTGTAGGTCTGGTCTACGCGACGGCGATTCGCATTGTAGTCATCGATGCGCTTTAACTTGGCGCGAAGAATAACGGCCTGTAGTTCATCGAGGCGACTGTTATAGCCAATAACGGTGTGATGATACTGTTTGGTTGAGCCATGGTTGCGCAGAACGCGAATATCTTCCGCCATCTTGTCATCATTGGTGGAGATTAAGCCGCCGACGCCATAGCCGCCCAGGTTCTTGCTGGGGAAAAAGCTGAACGCACCTGCATCACCAAAACTGCCTGTTTGCTTGCCATTAATATGTGCGCCGAATGATTGTGCGCAGTCTTCAACAATCTTCAGGCCCTTGCTATCACACAGTGCTTTTAGTGCAGGCATATCGACTGGCTGGCCGAACAGGTGAACAGGAATCACTGCTGTGGTTTTGTCGGTAATCGCGGTTTCTACCTGGGCCAGGTCGATATTAAAGGTGTCTTTATCGATGTCGACGAAGACTGGCGTTGCGCCGACATAGGCAATGGCTTCTGCCGTCGCAATAAAGGTGAACGGTGTGGTAATGACTTCATCGCCCGGGCCAATACCGGCGGCGATCAGTGCGAGATGCAGTGCATCGGTGCCTGATGCCACACCTATGGCATGTTTAACACCCAGGTATTCAGCGGCTTCTTTCTCAAAGGCCTGCACATTCGGGCCGAGAATAAACTGGGTAGCTTCCAGTGCGGCCAGGATGTTTTCATTAATTTCGTCTTTGATCTCAGCATATTGCTGCTTCAGATCCACCATTGGGATATTCATGTAGGAACCTTATTCGCTTAATAGATTAGAAATTTCGATCGCGGTGGCCAGTGCTCGGCGACCGTCTTCGCCACTCACCATGGCGGGCTTGTTATTTTCGATGCTGTCGAGGAAAGCAACGATTTCTGCATTCAATGCATCGTTGTTCTCATATACGCTTTCCTGGGATTCGATTTCAGG
>JBFHVK010000576.1:0-1282 GCA_041589615.1 Gammaproteobacteria bacterium
TCACAAATAAATCTGACTGGACTAAGCGTTACGCTCCCTGGAATGAAATTCAGCAATATATTCTCGACACTGTCTCTGAATATAACGTGCGTCCGAATATCCGCTTCGGGCTTGAAGTAAACAGCTCAGTGTTTGATGAAAAAACCGCAACCTGGACAGTAGGGACGGCTGATGGACAGACAATCCGCTGTCGTTACTTCGTACTGGCAACCGGCCCGCTGCATGTGCCTCAGATTCCGAATATTCCAGGGCTGGATACCTTTAAAGGTAAGGTGATGCACTCTGCTCAGTGGGATCATGATTATGATCTGAAGGGCAAGAAGGTTGCGTCTATCGGTACGGGTGGCAGTGCCATTCAGTACGTGCCGGAAATTGCACCTGATGTCGCGCAGCTTGATGTGTATCAGCGTACCGCTGCCTGGGTGATTCCACGCGATGAGCGTCCGTACAGTGCTGCGAGTAAATGGGTGTTTAAGAACTTTCCGTCTCTGCGTCGTCTGTATCGATCGCGTCTGTATTTCACGAATGAAATGCGGGTGTGGCCAATTTTTAATCCTAGCCTGGCGAAAGGCGTCGAGTTTCTGGCGAAGCGCTTTATTAATATGCAGGTTAAAGATCCTGATGTCCGCGAGAAACTGACGCCTGATTACACGATAGGCTGTAAGCGGATTCTTATTTCAAACAAATGGTACAAAACGTTTAACCGTAAAAATGTCTCCTTGCTGACCGACGGTATCCGTGAAATCCGGGAAAACAGTATTGTCGATAAAAACGGTGTTGAGCGTGAATGCGACACGATTATTCTGGGTACAGGATTTATCGTAGACCCTCGCGGTTACATGGATAAATTCAATCTTAAAGGTCTGCCAGGCAGGGATATCCTTGAAGACTGGAAAGATGGCGCTGAAGCGTACCTGGGGAATACCGTCAGTGGTTACCCGAATATGTTCCAGCTGGTGGGGCCTAACTCAGGTCTTGGCCATAACTCAATTATCTTCATGATTGAAGCTCAGGTGCACTACATCCTTGAAGGCATGAAAGAAGCGAAAAAACGCGGCGTTGACTACCTGAATGTTAAGAAAACTGCGCAGGATGAATTCAACCGCGAGATTCAGGAGCGTATTAAAGGATCGGTCTGGACGTCAGGCTGTTCAAGCTGGTACCAGCAGTCCGATGGCAAGAACTTTGTACTCTGGCCTTATTCCACACTTAAGTTCTGGAAGCGGAATAAAAAAGTAATCACTGCACACTATGAGTGGGTGAAGCTGGATGCGCAGGTAAA
>JBFHVK010000577.1:0-1276 GCA_041589615.1 Gammaproteobacteria bacterium
TTCTGCCAACACCCATTACTTCACCGGTTGATTTCATCTCGGGACCCAGTAACGGATCAACACCGGGGAACTTAACAAACGGGAATACGGATTCTTTCACCGAGTAATATTCCGGCACAATTTCTTTTGTATAACCCTGTTCTTTTAGTGAAACACCCGCCATGCAACGTGCTGCAACTTTTGCCAGCGGCACACCAATTGCCTTGGAAACAAATGGCACCGTACGCGATGCACGCGGGTTAACTTCCAGCATATAAATTTCGTTACCCTGAATGGCAAACTGGATATTCATTAAACCCACAACCTGCATTTCAATCGCAATTTCACGAGTTTGTTCGCGCAACCTGTCCTGGATTTCAGCCGATAAACTATACGGCGGCAATGAACAGGCCGAATCACCTGAGTGCACACCTGCCTGTTCGATATGTTCCATAATGCTGCCGATAAGAACATCTTTGCCATCGCAGATCGCATCTACGTCCACTTCTACGGCATCATCCAGAAAACGATCCAGCAGAACCGGTGCATCATTCGATACGCTTACAGCCGTTTTCATGTAATGTTTCAAATCGGTTTCATTGTGCACAATTTCCATTGCACGACCGCCCAGTACATAAGATGGACGAACCACTAACGGATAACCGATTTCTTCTGCCTGCACAACCGCTTCTTCCGCAGAGCGTGCAAGACGATTTGGTGGCTGTTTCTGTCCCAGCTTCTGGATCAGCTGCTGGAAACGTTCACGGTCTTCTGCCAGGTCAATTCGATCCGGTGTAGTACCTATAATCGGCACACCCGCCGCTTCAAGATCACGCGCCAGTTTCAATGGTGTCTGGCCACCATACTGCACGATAACCCCTTTGGGTTTTTCCAGCTCCAGCACTTCGAGCACGTCTTCCAGTGTCAGCGGTTCAAAATAAAGGCGGTCAGAGGTATCGAAGTCGGTTGAAACGGTTTCCGGATTACAGTTAACCATAATGGTTTCATAACCATCTTCACGCATCGCGAGTGCCGCATGCACACAGCAGTAGTCGAACTCGATACCCTGGCCGATGCGATTCGGACCACCGCCCAGTACGACGATCTTATCCTTATCGCTAACATCAGCTTCGCATTCTTCCTCATAAGTGGAATACATATACGCCGTCGATGTAGAAAACTCAGCTGCACAGGTATCAACTCGTTTAAACACTGGACGAATACCCAGTGACTGACGGTGTGCACGAACCGTATGTTCCGTTTCATCCATCAGTGTTGCCATGCGACGATCGGAAAA
>JBFHVK010000578.1:0-1276 GCA_041589615.1 Gammaproteobacteria bacterium
GCTCGCCGGGGCTTATCGCAGACTACCACGTCCTTCATCGCCTCTTATCGCCTAGGCATCCACCGTGTGCACTTAGTCACTTAACCATATAACCCCAAATAACTTGATCTTTTTGGCCTGAGCCAATGTTCGCGCCTTCGTCAGTCGGTTGCGTACTGATGTACGCGCCCTTCCATTCCTCAGTTGCAAACATCGCCTCAGACCAAAAATCTCTGCGTTATTTCCTTCGTTGATCTGACGATCAACTGCAGGAAATTGCAGTTACTTGCAATCATATGCATGACCCACAAGTGATGAAGTTTTGTATGCCTTCATCAATGCTTGTATGAGTAACACTTGATTAAACGTCGTGTAAATCAAAAATCTACATTTTGTTTGATGCATGTGTTCCCGAACTTTATTACTTAATTAACTTTACGTTAACCAAATGATAAACATTCGATAACTTGAATCCGAATTGTTAAATAACATGTCTCAAGGACAATTATGGTCAGACCTCGCGGTCTTACCATATTTAAATATTCTCTTTCGAAAATACTTAAATATGGTGGAGCTACGCGGGATCGAACCGCGGACCTCTTGAATGCAAATCAAGCGCTCTCCCAGCTGAGCTATAGCCCCGTTTGGCTTGGTCTTTTTTCCGATTGCCGCGTTGCTGCTTGCTCATCGTTCGTGTCACGTACTGATGTACGCTCACTCTCTCTTCACAAGCGCGCCTTGCACTCGAAAAAAATCCCCGCGCCAAACGTTTCGTTCTTTTAGTGAGTAAAAGCCGCTTTGCGACTTTTTCTCGCTTCCAACGAAGCTCGTTTAACGCGCCTCACGAGTTCGAACGTCACTTCGTTCATTGTCGTGAAATTTGTTCAGATTGGATTTTTAGGGATGTGAAGTGTGCGAGTAGCACATGAGCATCACTGAAAATTCAAGCTGGACAAATTTGGTGGGTCTGGGTGGATTTGAACCACCGACCTCACCCTTATCAGGGGTGCGCTCTAACCAACTGAGCTACAGACCCGTAAATCGGTGTTACGGTTGTTACGCCGTCTTGCCATCTACTGTCTATAACCAGTACGGCCAACTTCTTACGAAGATTTAGAAGATTAAATAACTTGTATGGATGCTCGCGCTAGCTCGCACAAAGCTCTCTTTAAAGGAGGTGATCCAGCCCCAGGTTCCCCTAGGGCTACCTTGTTACGACTTCACCCCAGTCATGAACCACAAAGTGGTGAGCGTTCTCCCGAAGGTTAAACTACCCACTTCTTTTGCAGCCCACTCC
>JBFHVK010000579.1:0-1271 GCA_041589615.1 Gammaproteobacteria bacterium
AAAACAGTTTAAAACTGGTGAATGGTTTGTGCGTGTGACTGACGACGAAAACAACATGAAGTTTTCAGTATTGAATCAGCCTGTCAGTGGTGCGGATATGGTCATTGAAAAGATGGGCCGCGAACAGGGCGAGCAGTTAATCAATCAGAACCCTTATGACCCACGACTAGCACAGACGTTTATCAAGAATAATGTTACTAAGGTTAATTTAGACATCATTATTGAAGACGCGCCAGACATTGTGAATATTCAGGCTGAACAGTTTGAACTATTAGCGAATATGTATCAGGCCAATCCTAACGCTATTCCTATTGATATGGTGATTGAAGCGTCAAGTTTGAGAAATAAAGACCGAATCCTAGAACACTTGAAAGGCGGCGACCCAGAAGCACAGGAAGCCATGCAACGCCAGCAACAGGAAGAAAAGCAGCTTCAAGACATCATGCTAGAAATAGAGCTAAACGATAAAGTTGCCTCAACCAAAGAAAAAGAAGCCAAAGCCCGTAAGATTGAACTAGAGGCCGAAGCTATAGAGATTGAAAACGAGTTAGTAACTGAATCTGTCAATATGCAATTTGGTTAATTGTCGTGAGACAAACAGTCCCATAGATGGACAGCTCTTTCGGTAGAGCATTTATCTGTTTTGGCCTGCAAGACCGGAAATAAGGGCCTGTGAGAGTCAGGGTAACGAAGATGATCCATTACAGATATTTATTCAAGAGGTCGTTTAATTGCGGCTTTTTTTATGCGCGGATTAACCGCAAACACGCCTCCGGTGAAACGGGAGATAAACCGCCTACGGGTTTACGGTAGAAAGGGTGAAAGTAATGACTGATGATTTAGATAATTTTCTTGAAGATGGTATCGAAGCGGAACCGGAGCAACAAACAGAAGTTGTAGCCGAAGTTGAAGCGGATGAACCTGAAACGGTGGAAACAGAGGAAGCGCCCACGGCTTCCATAGAAGAAACTAAGGAACCAGCCCCCGAAACTGTTCCGCTTTCTGCTCTTATGGGTATTAAGTCGGAAAATAAGGAACTTAAAGCACAGCTAGAAGCTTTGAAGGCTCAAGCTCAACCCAAAGAAGAGATTGATATTTTTGATAACCCTGACGGGTTTAAGAATGAAGTATTAACCACAGCTCAACAAATGGCCTTGAATGCCAAGTTTGAAATGTCTGAAATGCTCGTAAGAGATAAACATGACGACTATGACCAAAAGGCTGAACAGTTCGAGCAAATGGTTAAAGCTGACCCGTCTTTATATTATCAG
>JBFHVK010000580.1:0-1261 GCA_041589615.1 Gammaproteobacteria bacterium
GGATAGTAGTAACCGGAGTAAATAACCTTCCGTCGAGTCGTGCAGGTTCAAATCCTGCCTCTGCCACCATATTGGAGAAGATAGAATGAGTGAATTAATAAAAAATATAGCAGATGATCTTGGCGTGACTATATACACACAATCAGAGCTAGACGAAGCACTGAGAAAGCAGAGGGATGAGATTAAATCAGAACTAATAGCCTCTGTGAATGTGATTTTTAAGCCGCACATTGAAGGTGTCTTTGGCGTTATCGAGAATAAGCTTAACGCCACTATAGAGGATGAGTGATGAGCCAAGAAATTAACGAGAAGCTTGCAAGGCTGGACGGTGTTAAGTGCTTTGTAAAATTTGGCCGCAAAATGTGGGATCATGCCGACAATACTTATGTTAGTTACCCGCCCGACTATCGCACAGACTTGAATCTATTAATGCCTCTGGCTTGGAAGTATAAGCTTGATCTTGTTTACGTTGAGTTTGATGGTGTTCATTCTGATTATTGGTCATGTGGTAATTTTGATTACAGCTCATACGACAAAGACCCAAAGCAAGCAATCATACAATGCCTGCTGAAAATAGCGGAGGAAGGATGAAAACAATAGACGTACAGTATATCGCCAATACGCTAGGGCTGGCTTATGCGACTGTAAGAGATAAGAAAGTTAAGCAGCCAGGATTCCCGAAGCCTTGCTATAACGGAAAGCAGAAAAAATGGCTTTTAAGAGACTTTGAAAAGTGGCTAGAAGATAATACTAAGTATGCCGCTTGATAACGCCATAGCTAACCGGAGAGCGGATTATGAGCGAAAAAATAGACACCATAAGCCTGCATAGGCCGAAGTTTGAAAATGAAGCACGTACAGAAGGTAGCGAGTCCGAGTTAAGCGACTTGTTGTGTGTGGGTGATGAAGTGTCGTTTTATTGGGGTGGCAATATCAGGGTAGCCAGCATAATAAAGATTGAAACAGGCAGGGTGCTGTTATGCGGCATAACAGCTCAATATTGGATGAAAAAGAAGTCGCTATTAGGGTTAATAAGAAAAGCCGACCCGAATATTAATACATCAATGTACGATTGTTTTAACACATAACGCCCTAATAAGCCGCCTGTTTTTTAGGTCGGCTTGATTTACTTGTTAGCTGAAATTGGATTATTTGATATGAATAATATAGACAAGATTGAATTTTATGATGCTGTTGATGGTGGGCTTGTTGCCGTTGTTCCGAGTTCTATGGTTCCACCTGTACAGAGTTTTATTAACATA
>JBFHVK010000581.1:0-1254 GCA_041589615.1 Gammaproteobacteria bacterium
AAAAGATTATCAGTTTCGCATTTGATCAGTCAACGGTAATGTCTGATTATGGTGACATGCTATGGGAACATGCACAGTATCTTCGACAGAACAATAGCATGGTATTACATGTTTCAGGACACACAGATGCTTCTGGTGCGAGACTGTATAACGAAATGCTAAGCAAGAAGCGAGCAGAAGAGGTTGCTCAGGTGTTAATTGATTTTGGTGCGCCGAAAGAACAGATAAAAATCGTGGGTTATGCAAGCGATCAACCATTGCTGGGAGCAAAAACACATCGTGAACATAGACGTGTAGAGCTCGACTATCAGCAGCAGCAAATTGTAAGTAACTAAAGAAGGGAGGTGATGCCTGTTTGGGCTTGTCAATTCGGGTTGGGTTGACGAGCCTTTTTTTGTCTTAAAAATATTTAATTTGATGATAGTATGCACGAGTATCTGCTGAAAAATATTATAGAGACTACAGATGAAAAAGCTACTAGAGGTAATGCGAGCACTGAGAGATCCTGAAAAGGGATGTCCATGGGATCTGGCGCAGACTTTTGAAACCATCGTTCCCTATACGCTTGAAGAAGCATATGAGGTTGCCGATGCAATTGAGCAGGAAGATATGCATGAGTTGAAGATGGAGCTGGGTGACCTGCTGTTTCAGGTCGTGTTTTATGCGCAGATGGCGAAAGAACAGGGCGAATTCGAGTTTGATGATATTGTTGAAGCAGTTTGTGAAAAACTGATTCGTCGTCATCCGCATGTTTTTGAAAGTGCAGATTATAAAAATGAGGTGAGCCTGCATGAGGCCTGGGAAAAGGAAAAGGAGATCGAAAGGGATAAACGAGCAGAAGGCACGCGTGCATCAATCCTGCAGGGTGTTGCGAAAGCCCTGCCATCACTGAAGCGTGCTCAGAAATTGCAGAAGCGTGCAGCCAGAGCCGGCTTTGACTGGCCAGATAGCGGAGAGGTGATTGATAAAATTGAGGAAGAAGTCAGAGAATTACATGAAGCGATACAGGCGGGTGTTCAGATGGATATTGCAGAAGAGATGGGCGATTTACTGTTCAGTTGTGTGAATCTCTCGCGACACCTGGATGTAGATGCTGAAGAAGCATTGCGCCAGTGCAATGAGAAATTCACACGACGCTTCACTCACATCGAAAGGCATCTTGCACAGAATAACAAAACAGTAGAGAGCGCTACGCTTGATGAGCTGGAAAAGTTATGGCAGCAGGCAAAAAAAGTTACTGAGTAGATTCAGCTT
>JBFHVK010000582.1:0-1254 GCA_041589615.1 Gammaproteobacteria bacterium
AAGACAATTCAAAAGGTAATTTTATGATAGTAAGAACATTAGTGCAGGCAGAAAAAGACGGTCGAAAAATCATTTCTCCTGATGGGAATTGGGATAGTACACGTCTGTTATTGAAAGATGACCAGATGGGTTTTTCATTTCATATCACGACCATATATAAGGGTGCAGATTTCGGCATGCATTATCAGAACCATCTCGAATCGGTTTACTGCATAAGCGGAAGAGGCGAGGTGGAAACGGTTGCAGATGGCAAGGTGTATCCAATAGAGCCCGGCACTGTCTATATATTGGATAAACACGACAAGCATATTCTCAGGGCATTTGAAGAAATGAAAATGGCCTGTGTGTTCAATCCGCCTCTCAATGGTAAGGAGGTGCACAACAAAGAAGGTGCTTATGAGTTGGAGGCTGATACGATCTGAGCAGCTTATCTTTTAAGTTCAATTCAGAGCAGTACGCAATCAACGCATTACATAGTGGAGTCGAATAATGCATACCGTGGAAAAAATCGGTGGCACGTCAATGAGCCAATATCAGGCGGTCAGAGATAATATTATCTTTCATGATCGATTAAGTAATCCCTATCAACGTATTTTTGTTGTCTCAGCCTATGCCGGGATGACGGATTTATTACTGAATCACAAAAAGTCTGGCGAGCCCGGCGTTTATGAATTGTTTGCCGCCAGTCTGAATAGTGATGGCTGGCAAAAAAAACTCCAGGCTGTAAAGCAGCAAATGCTGTTGATCAATGCCGATCTTTTCACTGATCAGCAGGCATTGCAGGATGCAAATCAATTTATTATCGAACGGCTTGAAGATGCACATTCGTGTCTGGATGACCTTCAGCGTCTTTGTTTGCATGGGCATTTTTCTCTTGCCAGTCATCTCAATTCTGTGAAGGAAATGCTGGCATGTCTTGGTGAGGCCCACAGTGCTTACAATATGAGCAAGTTGCTGCAACTTGAAGGGATAAATGCCTGCTTTATAGATCTGACAGGCTGGCAGAGTGATAAGCACATCACTTTAGATGAACGGATTCATCAGTCTTTCGACGGGATTGATATGAGTACCTGCATGCCCGTTGTAACGGGTTATGCGCATAGTAATGATGGGCTGATGAATCGTTTTAATCGTGGCTACAGTGAAATGACCTTTAGTCGTATTGCTGTGATAACCGGGGCACAGGAAGCGGTCATCCATAAAGAATTTCATCTGAGTAGTGCCGATCCGCGTCTGGTTGGCGAAGAGAATGTA
>JBFHVK010000583.1:0-1238 GCA_041589615.1 Gammaproteobacteria bacterium
TGTAGTGGTCAACTAATTCCGGACATGTTTTTAAGTTTTTCTTCTGCTGCTTGAGGGCTAATACCACCATGCAACTGATGTGGGCGACGTTGATTGTAGTAGCCCATCAGGTACAGCCCGATATCCATTTTTGCTTCTGTAAAAGATTGATAACCAAGCGGTGGAACCCACTCCGTTTTCAAACTCCTAAAAAGTCTTTCTGTTGGTGCGTTATCCCAGCAGTTCCCTCGACGACTCATGCTTTGATCCATTTGGTAGCGCCATAGGCGCTGACGGAAGCTAAGACTCATATACTGGCTTCCCTGGTCCGAATGGAACATGACACCCTTTGGCTTTCCTCTTAGCTGCCATGCGTTATCCAAAGCATTAATTGCGAGCAATTTATCTGCTTTCTCCGACATCGCCCAGCCTACGACGCGTCGAGCATAAAGATCGATAACAACCGCCAAGTAAGCCCAGCGCTTCCCTGTCCAGATATAAGTGATATCACCGCACCAAACTTGGTTTGGCTTCTGCACACCGAACTGGCGGTCAAGCTTGTTAGGTATGCTGATATGTTCAACCGTAGCCTTCTTGTATTTATGTGGGCCAGGTTGTTTGCATACTAGACTGCTTTCTTTCATGAGTTTACGCACAGTGTGGCGACTAACTTGAATGCCTTCACTCTTGAGCAAATTTCGAATGCCACGACTCCCTACACTGCTTCGGGATTCGTTAAACACTCGATTGACATGGGCTTTCAGCTCTAATCGACGAACATCTATTTTCTTCGATTGCTTGCGGTAGTCATAATAGCTTGAACGCTTTACATCAAATGCCGCACAGACCAGTTCAACAGAGGCTTGCTCACTTAACTGGTCTATCAGCGCATATTTTTGTATTCGTCTGACATTAAGAGAGCGGTAGCCTTTTTTAGTATGCGTTTCTCATCTTCGAGTCGTTTGACCTTGGCTTCTAACTCTTGGATTTTCTGTTGTTCCGGTGTGAGTGCTGTAGCGCTTGGTGTAATCCCATCGCGTTCTGTTTTGAGCTGTTCTACCCAGCGACGCAGAGCGGATTCCCCGACATCAAGAGACCGGCAAGCTTCTGTGTATGAATAGCCTTTATCAAGCACCAAACAAGCAGCTTCAAGTTTAAATTCCGGCGTAAAGGTACGACGTTGTCTTTTCTTCATTGAACACCTCTTGGGTGGCAAGGATACCACCTAACTTGGTGTCCGGGATTATTGAACCACTACA
>JBFHVK010000584.1:0-1234 GCA_041589615.1 Gammaproteobacteria bacterium
CCACTCTTCGAAAGTACGCCCCTTGAGAACACCTATAATCTTACAGTCACAATTTAATAAACCACAACGTAACATTTTTACCAGCGCGGGAATTAGCTTGCGTTTGGTCAGGTCACCACCTGCACCGAGTATTACGATATTGGCTGGCTCAGTGGGTTCGCCGATACATTTTAAACCTGTATTATCTTGCATATTGATTCCTGCCTGTTACTCCGCTGGCCGCACGCTGTGACCGCCAAAGCCTGCACGCATCGCATTTAAAACCTTACCCGCGAAAGCGTTTTCCTGCCTGCTCCTGAAACGCATCTGCAATGCCAGAGTCAGCACAGGTGTGGGCACAGCAAGATCAATCGAATCCTGCACAGTCCATCGTCCTTCTCCGGAGTCATCAACATAATCACTCAATGCAGAAAGCGTTTTATCATCACTAAAGGCATCTGCCATTAAATCCAGTAACCATGATCTGACCACACTTCCGTGTTGCCAGATTTTTGAAATTTGCTCCAGATCCAGAGACATTTCCTTTTTTGCCTCGAGCAACTCGAAACCTTCCGCAAATGCCTGCATCATTCCGTACTCAATACCATTATGCACCATCTTTACATAGTGGCCGGCCCCTGCCGGACCGACATGCCCCCAGCCTTTATCGCTGGCGGGAGCCAGTGATTCCAGCGCCGGCTTTATCATTGCCACGGCCTCATCAGAACCACCAACCATAATGCTATAGCCGTTAGCCAGCCCCCAGACACCACCCGATGTGCCTGAATCAACAAAGTGAATGCCTGATGCGAACAAGTCTTCTGCACGCTTCTTGCTCAGGTTAAAATTAGAATTACCACCATCAATTAGCAGATCACCCTTTTGCATTCCTGCATCCAGCAACGCCTGTATACTGTCATCGACATACTGATGAGGAACCATCAGCCAGATACTTCGAGGTGCATCCAGCGCCTGTATCAGATCATCCAGAGTATCTACTGCCGTAATTGACTCATGCTCTGATGCAAGTGCTTTTGTACTTGCTGCATCAACATCATAGGCAACTATCTCATGGCCGTCAGCCACAAGCCTGCGTACCATATTTGCGCCCATCTTACCCAGGCCGATCATTGCTAATTTCATAGTTCACCTTACAAGGTTGTTCACTTGTTAATATTTCTGTATGTCTAGCATAAAATTACAGCAAGCTTTATACCAGACAAATGTTACGCTAATTACCAGGCTACTGTTTTGC
>JBFHVK010000585.1:0-1222 GCA_041589615.1 Gammaproteobacteria bacterium
CGCGAAATGGATGTACTGGTTTCAACCGGTGAGCAGGTAACGATTGCGCTCCTAAGTATGGCGCTACACGCCAAGGGTGCGATGGCGAAATCATATACCGGTGGACAGATCAAAATACTCACCGATGATGCGCACAGTAAAGCCAGGATACTGGATATACAGTGTGAAAACCTCCAGGCAGACCTTGATGCAGGTAATATCATTGTGGTTGCCGGATTCCAGGGTGTAGATGAAAAAGGCAATATCACGACACTGGGCCGTGGCGGTTCAGATACGACGGCGGTTGCAATGGCGGCTGCACTTAAGGCAGATGAATGCCAGATCTACACTGATGTAGATGGTGTTTACACTACAGATCCCCGCGTTGAGCCTAAAGCCAGAAAACTGGATCGCATTACCTTCGAGGAAATGCTGGAAATGGCGAGCCTGGGTTCTAAAGTTTTACAGATACGCTCTGTAGAGTTTGCAGGTAAATATAATGTTCCCTTACGCGTACTGTCTTCATTTGAAGAGGGTGAGGGAACCGGTACATTAATTACGACTGAGGATGATCAGATGGAACAGGCCATAATTTCCGGTATTGCTTTTAATCGGGATGAAGCCCAGCTAACAATTTCAGGTGTGCCGGATAAACCCGGTGTTGCATCGGATATTCTGGGTCCTGTGACTGAGGCCAATATAGAAATCGACATGATCGTACAGAACGTAGGTGATGACGATACAACAGACTTCACCTTTACTGTACATCGTAATGATTACGATAAAGCGCTGGAACTGTTGCAGAAAACCGGTGAAAAGCTGGGTGCAAGAAAGGTTAAGGGCAATGATGCAATCGTTAAGCTCTCACTGGTCGGTGTCGGCATGCGTTCACATGCCGGAATTGCCTCAAGCATGTTTGCTGCACTCGGGAAAGAAGGTATTAATATTCTTATGATTTCTACTTCCGAGATAAAAATATCCGTGGTCGTTGATGAGAAATACCTGGAGCTGGGTGTACGCACCTTGCACAGTGAATTCGGCCTGGAGCAAGCCTCTTAGTAAATTTTCCCTACAGATTATTACAGCTGTGTTAAAATCTGTATACGGTTGACGGAGAACACAAGGACTCTGGACGCCTTTGGTGATTGAATTTAAGGAGTAGGAATATGTTAATTTTAACCCGCCGTGTTGGCGAAACGCTGATGATTGGTGATGATGTATCGGTGACTGTTCTGGGTGTCAA
>JBFHVK010000586.1:0-1208 GCA_041589615.1 Gammaproteobacteria bacterium
TCATTAAACCGTCCAGACTCCGCCTATAATATTATCGTGGTCTATTGGCGTTGTTGCTCCGGTGTTGTCTAGGCCGGATGTGGTTACATTGTTGTTAATCTTAATATTGCTGGTTCCATTGTCGTCAATGATCTCTGCACTTAGGTTATTGCCATTAACAAAGTTATTGGCTCCGTTAAGCTCTATTCCATCGCCGCCAATAGTCAGCATCTTGTTATTTGAAATAGTACAGTTATCGCCATCATTGCGGATGCCTTTGCCGCTTCCACCAATATTAAATATATTATTACCGCTGATTAGTGTGCCATCAACAAAGTTGATTACACCATCCCCTATAGATGTGGTATCCATTAGGTTATTAATTACCGATATATTTGAGCCTGTTCTGATATCTATACAATGTTGGCTCTGTGCGTCTCTTATGATGTTACCGTCAATGATAACCCTATCAGCGCCAACACCAGTAGTTACACTGATACCAAACGTGGTTAGTGGGCTTTCGATTACATTGCCTGCAACTGTAACGCTTGAAGGGCCCGTACCTGATGTGTTACCTACTGCGATACCATTGCCGCATTCGACTATAACATTACCGTTGCAAGTGCATTGCTCGCCCGCTGCGAAAATATCAACACCGCTACCAAGTGCGCCCTGAATGTAGTTATTATTAACAATGAAGTTGTCACATTCGCTTACTTCTATAGCATCCTGTGCGCCTGTGCTGTTATCACAGAATAAGGTGTTATTTGTGCATCTAACATTATTAGCCCAATGGAAAAGTATCCCCTCTCTAGCGAGGTTAACCCTTGTATTGGTAATGCTTACATTGGTCATAACGCCAGTGGTAGCATCGTCACCATTTAAATAAATGCCATTACCTAAAGCATCATAAATCTCTATGTCTTTGATGGCTAAATTGTCTAGCGCACCATCAGCAAAGATTCCGATCCTAGAATTAATATTCGGCCCGATAGTGCTATCTGTTTGGCCCGACTTATTCATGTCAAGCTTGCCAAACCCTGAAACGTAAACATTACTGGCTGTTATATAAATCATATAAGCTGGGTCTGTGGCATTGGTGATATCACCATCTGCTAACTTAATGGTTGCACCAGCATGAATGTGTAAATGAAGGGATTTGTTTATATTAAGACAGTAATTTGTCGTGCCTGGGTCTACCCTGCTTACTATGTAAGTACCTGCGGGGA
>JBFHVK010000587.1:0-1208 GCA_041589615.1 Gammaproteobacteria bacterium
CACTGCTGTCCCACAGTTTGGGAAACGAGAAAGCCTGAATCCAAATTGTTAGAATGTGATTGTCAAGAAAACATCTAATAATAAGGAATTCAGGCTTTGTCGCATTCTAACACTGCTTTTCACCAGTTGCTAAAACCCATTTCGAGACATGTATTTGAGGGACTGGCTCAGAAGCATCATTCTGGTCAAAAGCTGCGTTCAGCCTCGCGATGGGATCAGTTTACTGCCATGTCTATGGCTCAGTTTTCAGGTAAGCAAAGCCTACGGGATATTGAGACTAATTTATTGGCCCAACAAGACAAGCTGTACCACCTTGGGGCCAAGCCTATCGCTCGTTCAACGCTCGCCAGAATCAATGAAAAACAACCTGCCGAGCTGTACCAATCACTGTTTTATAAACTGCTAAATCAAGCTAACCATCACCCCGCTGAGCATAAATTTCGTTTCAAAAATCCTTTGTATTCACTGGATGCCAGTGCCATCGATTTATCGTTAAACATCTGCCCTTGGGCACAACATCGAGACGATACCTCAAACGTCAAGCTGAGCGTCGCCTTAAATAATGGTAATCAAATACCCGAGTTCGTCGCCATCAGCGAAGGCAATGAAAACGACATGATAGAAGGTCGGAAATTTGATTTTCCTGCAGGCAGTATTGTCGTTTTTGATAAGGGTTACATGGATTATGAGTGGTTCGCGGCCCTTACAAATAAAGGGGTGAGCTTCGTTACACGCTTACGCTCAGGCAGTATTTATGAAACGCTGGAGTACTTAGGAGGCGACGCTGAAAATGGCATCTTAAGTGATGAGCGAATCGAACTCACCAGTGCTCATGCTAAGAAACGCGGGGCACCTGAGATGCGGCTTATTCGCTATTTAGACTCAGAACAAGGCAAGCTCTATCACTTCATTACGAACAACTTCCAGCTATCGGCACGCACAGTCGCCGCCATTTATAAAGACCGCTGGCAGGTTGAACTGTTCTTCAAGGCTATTAAGCAAACGCTAAAAATCAAAACCTTTGCGGGCTACTCAAAAAATGCGGTTTTAACCCAAATATGGATAGCGATGATTGTTTACCTGTTGGTCTCAATTGCAAGGCACAGCGCCAAAGCTGGATGGACGGTTTTACGCATGATGCGGGTATTTCAAGTGAGTTTGTTTGAACGAAAAACGCTTAAGGCTCTACTTCAACCGGATCAATTTAA
>JBFHVK010000588.1:0-1205 GCA_041589615.1 Gammaproteobacteria bacterium
CAGTATGCGATCCAGAATGGCATCTGCCAGGGTGGCATCACCAATCGCTTTGTGCCATTGCAGAATCGGTAATTGGCTCGTTATGATGGTTGATCTCGCGCCGTGGCGATCTTCCATGATTTCAAGTAAGTCATTACGCTGGGCAAGGTTCATCTTTTCCAGACCCCAGTCATCCAGTATCAACAAGTCCGTTTTAGCCAGATGCTGAACCAGTTTCTGGAATCGGCCATCTCCATGGGAGATGCTCAGCGCTTCGAGTAAGCGCGAGGTTCGAAAGTAACGTACCGAGAAGCCATGTCGGCAAGCTTGTGTTGCTAACGCGCAGGCTAGATAGGTTTTGCCACAACCTGTTGGCCCTTCGATTAACACATTGTGGTGCTGATGGAGCCATTGGCTGCTTAGCAAGCTTGCGAACTGACTTTTATTCAGCCCACGGGGATGCTGGTAATCGATATCTTCAGGGTACGCTTTTATCTTTAATCTGGCCGCCTTCAGCAGCCGGGTTATTTTGTTGTTATTCCGGTATGTGCTTTCCCTATCGACTAATAAGCCCAAGCGTTCATCGAAGCTGAGTTCATCATGTGTGGAGGGTTGTGCCAGTTGTTGTTCCAGGCCATCGGCCATGCCACTGAGTTTTAATGTCCTCAATGCTTGCAGGGTTTGATTGGTATACATGTTTTTTCCTTTCGTATTTGTCAGTGTGTTTAGTGGTAGTAATCTTCGCCACGAATGTTTTCATGATGATCCAGGCAGAGTTCTTCCTGAACATGGTGGCTGTGCGCCGGTACGATGATTCGATCCAGACCTTGTTTCAGAATGGATTCAACACTGCTGCGTGTCGGTGAGTTGATCAACAGTGCTCGTCCACAGGCTTTATTAAGTCGTTCTCGTCCATATTTTTTGGCATTACTTAATAAAGCGAGTATGCGGCGATAGCTTTGTTCTGGATGTCGCTTTTCGTGCAGCAGGTGGTTCACGACTTCGCGAGTTTCTGCACCGATATCACCTGCCCAGCTCAAGAAGCGCTCTGCACTCCATTCCTGCATAGCACGATGCGCTTGCGGCATATGCTCAACACAGGTGGTGTGTGCACCTTGCCGATAGCTGCGAGGGTGGCTTGCCACTCTGAGGCCATGGCTATAAATCGAGATGCTTGAACGGCTGGCCTGCACCTCAACGACTTGCTTCACCAGATGATGAGGAAC
>JBFHVK010000589.1:0-1194 GCA_041589615.1 Gammaproteobacteria bacterium
AGACGGCGGCTATCACCTGTACGGCGAGGGCACGGGGAATAAAGAGTCAACCGGTGCTGCGCTTAATGAACTTCAGCAATTATCTGAGCCCGATATTGCAGCGCTAATCTCGCAAACCCGGCAGGTTCAAGCACACGAAAAAGCATCCCGTGATAAACAGTCCCCTTAACATGGCGGTGTACCAGGACGCGCGGGAAGCAGCGCACGTTGGTTGGGTGTCCGTAGCCGCGCGCCGGTAATCTTCACGTTAGAGCGCAACATCAAACGAGGTAACTCACCTAAACTCAAATATCATATGGCAAAGCTAATAACTTTATTTATAGTGATTGTTTCATTTTCATCTGCTGCCATCGGCGAGGAATTTGTACGCGAGGGCTGGCCAGGAGAAGGCACTCCCAGATTAGCCGCGAAAAGTAACGAACTTGTCTTACACAAAACGCCAGACTCAACATCTGCCACCAGGCGATTGAAATACAAAGCGGGATGGCTGATTGTTTGGGACCAGTCAAAGGTCATAACAAGAAAATCAGTTATGTGGACTGTCAGAAAAGAGATTAATAAAGGCAGCTGCGGAACACTTTCGCCAGGCGAGAAAGTGAAGTTTCTTCAATTTGAGACCGATGGTTGGGGCACTTTCAAAGTAGGAGACAAAATATGCTCACTTAAGGCTACAGAAGATAGTGATTTTGATAAAGAGGACGAATGGCCGGAGGTCGAATGGTGGGTTAGAGTTTTAGACCACACAAAATCGCCCGTTGGCTGGTTATTGGTCGATGTGCAGCAAGTAAATCCTCTTCCGCGAAAATTTCAGTGACGGAACAATTATCTCGGGAGAGGTTTTCTTGACTGCAAATCAAGGCCAATCTCTTGCAAAAGAACCAAACGGATTTGCTTTAACAAGCGCGTGCAGCTGGACCAACAAACCGCTTCGCGCTTTATTGGCCGCTGATACGAGGCGTTAGCTCTCGAATGAAAAAATCAAGCTGAGTGAGAAGGGGACGCATTCATTTTTCAACTGAAGTAAGCGCATCCCCTTTCTCGCTCGCGTGACGCGCGATGACTTCGAGGAAGTCCTTGCCGTAGCGCTCCAGCTTTTTTTCTCCCACTCCGGGGATGTCTGCAAACTCTGCCAGGTTTCGCGGGCAGCGGGTTGCCATCTCTGCAAGGCTTGCGTCGTGAAAAATAACGTAGGGC
>JBFHVK010000590.1:0-1191 GCA_041589615.1 Gammaproteobacteria bacterium
CACTCGCTTTTAACAAAATCTACAGCCCTACAGCCAAAAGATGCAAACTCAAACGTAACGCCGCCTACCCACTCTTGGCGATCATGAACGCTTGCATTTATGTAAATGCACTCACTATCACAGTCAACGCTAACTTCAAGCATACTAGCAGATACGTCACCAGATATAGCGCTGGCAACATCATCAATAAATTTTTCTACATGCTTTGGCATCTCACCATTAATAACTTCAACAATTACACGAGTTGCAATATTCACTTCTTTACCCTCAATCATTATTTTATGTGTTTATTATAGCACAGATAATATATTTTTTGTTAACTATTTAATACTTTGATTTATTACTTTCTGATAACGTTTTTTGCTTGTGATGTGGCTTACATAGAGACTGCAAATTTGATAGCTTATCACTACCACCATCGCACTTTGGAATAATATGATCTACTTCACTTGCCAGAGTATAAACACCTTCCGCTTTACACATAACACACAAGTGGTCATCACGTGTTAATGCTTCTTTACGAATAATGCGCCACTCCTTGCCATATCCGCGTTCGCTTGCACTCTTGCCGTTATGATGCCATGGCTTGACTTGATGATCATCGCAGCGGCTTTTCTTCGTAGCGTACTTAGTGCATCCGCCTTTAGTGCAAGGACGAGGTGGTAGTTTTGGCATTGCATTACCCTCAAATTATTGACTTATTTTACACTAATTTGCTTAAAACTTCCACGAAAACCCAGCATTAAACACTATCGCCGGAACATAAGTTACTACTAATCCAAAGCGCTCAGTGATAGGCATATCAACACCTACAGCGAATGTCGGACTTAACCCTGCAATGAGGAATGGCTGCTCTTTCGTGTCATATCCACTTGCCAGGCCTAACGTTGTAAATACCTCAACTCCAGACTCTAGATGCCAGCTCTTATAATTACCAACATAAAACGAACGGCTATTAAACGAGTTAGTCATTGTCATTGTAAGAAACTTATCAGTATGAAAGCCTAAGATGTGATTTTCATTGTTAAAACCATCTTTCGGGCAGTCAACTGCATCCATTACGCTTGCACAACTGACAGCGTGTGTAGTGAATGGAATATAAAACCCTGTTACGTCAGCGTTACTACGTGCGCAATATGCAGATGCCACTACTACGATGATTGCCAATATTGATGTTAAGTTGTTTTTTAA
>JBFHVK010000591.1:0-1186 GCA_041589615.1 Gammaproteobacteria bacterium
AATAATTTAACAGCAAGTTGCAAATCTTCATAATCATCATCACGAAGATTAGTAAGGATAAGCACGAGTGATCGTTTACGTTGACGCATCAACAGGTCTCTAGCACCAGATGAATAATCCGGGCTAGCAGAACCCGGTTGCAAATCAAAAATACCGTTGAGCAACGAATTAATGTTCGCAACACCCTTAACAGGTTTCACCCATCTACGTTCATCGCTACTAAAAGTTGAAACACCAACAGAATCCCCCTGGCGTAACGCAACATAGGAGAGCAAAAGCAGAGCATTCAGACTATGATCGAAATGTGACAGCTCACCGTCCTGAGCAAGCATACGATGTCCACAGTCCATCATAACAATTATTTGCTGATCACGTTCATCCTGATATTCCCTGGCAATCAGTTTTCGCATTCGCGATGAAGCTTTCCAGTCAACCTGCTTCATGCTGTCACCTTCACGGAATTCACGTAATTGATGGAAATCCATTCCCTGACCACGTCTTCTACGCTTGAGTATACCCATCATACTCAAATGATTTTCTGTCGACAATAATGCATATTCAATAACAGGTGCATAGTTAGGATAAACTTTAACAGTATCCTGAAGTGGTATAAGACGTTTATGTCGCCAGAATTTTAAAGGCGATTGCAATAAACACTCACAGGTAGAAAACTCAAATGCCCCTCTTTGTACAGGTCTTATACGATAAACGAGCTGCGCATATTCATTTACAGCAAGAAATAACCGGCGAGGCATCGCTGTATATTCTACCTGCTCAGGAAAATGATCAAACACATCAATACAAACAGATGTCGAATGCATGTTTCGAACCAGAAGCTCTACATCATGATGAACGCCTACAGATAGTGCACCAGCGACATTACGTTGAATCCCTGGCGAAGACATCCTGTATACGCTCCAGGCATCATGAATAAGCACAACCCCAGTAAGTATTAGTAATGACAGCCATATCGATTCTAGAGATGGCCAGATACTTGCCACGAGAGCGACTGGCACTAGTAGCACCAGCAACCATATCAGTCGAATATCAGGTTTTAGATGTAGTAACGACATGAATTTATACAGTACCTTATCAGTTACTGCCTTGGCGCCTCTACATTATCCAGCAATGCAAGAATAACCCTGTCAGTATCCATGCCTTCAAGCTCCATTTCAGGCGAGAGAAT
>JBFHVK010000592.1:0-1185 GCA_041589615.1 Gammaproteobacteria bacterium
CGTCTGTTTTTTAATCGGGTCCGTCAGGTGCTTTATACGTTTGCGCATGACTGAACCAACCGCATCCGTCTGGCCAAACACCGGAAATGTTAACTCTTCACAATAACCCGATAACACCATCATGGCATGCAGGTACGCTTCGGCATCAGGAACAAGCTGCTTGATAGCTTCCAGCTGTTCATCACACTGCTGGCACTTGCCTTTTGCCTCATCGATAATTAACTCGATATCCCGGCGGTTATCAAAACCGGGACAGATGTTGGAAAAGTAGTTCTCAATAGTCATGAACAGCGCGACCACTACGTTCTGGTCACTGGGTCGTTTGAGCGCGGCATCAATCGTATTGATATAATTCTGGCCTGCTACCGATAAAACTTTTAGCAAAAGTTCAGCCTGCTTATTACCTGCTTCAACAAGTGGCGCCAGTTTGTCTTTATAAATTTCATACTTTGCATGTTCAGCTGCAGTACCCGGCAATTCATCAGGCATGGCCTGAAGAAAACCAACGAAATAAGCACCTTTTAACTTGGCTTTTTCCCATAAGCTCTGACGTAATTCTTCCGTCACCAGTCCGGGTTGCAGCGCAGCCTTCACGCTGTCTATCATTGCCAGTGGATCTTCTTCAAATGGTAGATGCTCTATCAGGAATTGCGCCAGTACTGGCCCCATTTCACCTTTTACTACCGCTTCTTTTTCCAGCATACGTCGCGCATTATCAGTGGTTGGCATACACCACCAGGCACGCCGTGCAATTTCATCGGTCAGACCCGCCGCATGTACCACAGCTACCACGGCTTCTTCTTCACCCAGTACAAGTAACTGATCCAGGCTTTCATCTTTTGCCTGTCCCATTCTAGTCCAGCGTTTCAGGTACACCGGATACCCACCGGGAGAACCAATAGAGTGTGATGACAACAGAGATTTTACATTACGAATATACTGCTCATCGCGGCAGTTGGAATTAAGTGGAACTTTTGCTTCACCCCGTTCAGTGAGCGCATACACAATCATGCGCGACTCATCAATACGCACGGCCTGTAGGCCCTGGGTGAGTAATACGTTTAACCTTAAGCTGTCTTCGGGGGAGAGATCCATAATTTTTTAAACTTTACTTAAATTCCTAACACTAATTCGTGAGTACACAGAGAATCTTTATTATCGGCGGTCTTGAGTTATTTTATCTAA
>JBFHVK010000593.1:0-1182 GCA_041589615.1 Gammaproteobacteria bacterium
AGCTTGGCATCCCGCGTTTCCATAAAGCTGACATAATCCTGCTGACTGCGTGAAGCAGGCAGGTCAACATTTGAAGCCTTACTCTCTGCAATGGTGGTTGACGTTTGTAGTTCACGTTTACCCGGGTAATCATGCCCAGGAAAAACTTTTGTATCATCAGGCTGGCTATAAAGTTTTTCGGTTACTGATTTATAAAGATCTGCCGCGCTACCTTTGGGAAAATCACAACGACCAGTACCAATACTGGGAACAAATAGCGCATCGCCGGTAAACAGGTTGTCTTCAATTTTATAGGTTGTGCAGGCAGGCGTGTGACCCGGTGTATGAATCACTTCTATCGTCATTGAACCCGCGGTCAGCGTATCACCATCTTTCACCAGAACATCGAAATCACTGCCGCTGGTATCAAAGCTTTCACCCAGGTTAAATACTTCCTTAAAGGTTTCCTGCACGACAGTAATCGCCGAATTAATCACTAGCGGCACCTTATATTTCTCCTTAAGAAACTGCATGCCACTCAGATGATCTGCATGGATATGGGTATCCAGCACATAATGTAGTTTGAGCTGGTTTTCTGAAATAAACTTATCCAGTGTATTCAGGCTATCAGTATAGGTACGCCAGCCAATGGTATCCAGATCCAGTACCGGGTCGAATACAACCGCATCTTTTGTCGCAGGATCAAAAACCAGATGCGTAAGAGTGAATGTTTGCTCATCAAAGAATGATTTAACGTCTACCATTTTGCTATGTCCCGAGTCTGTTATTGGTTTTATGCTAACGAATAATTTATGAGTATAGTCAGAAAATCAGCTTTTACGCTCATCCAGTAAAGCTATCCAGTCGAGACACTGCTCTAGCATCATTGCCGTGTGCTCTCGCTGACTGAACAGGTGGTCTGCTTCGTCAATATGGCATAATCGCTTTCTTCCCCGGGTATAGGACAGAATAGCCTCTGCTGCCTCGGCGCCCACAAGCTCATCATCAGCCGCACGCACCACCATCAGTGGCAGCTCACAGTCTCTCATGCACTCCTGCATATCAAATGAGCTGACATCCTCCACAAATGACGGCTTAACCGAATATGCCTTGCCAGCCACCCATATCTGAGAAGGCTTTCCCTGCTCTAGTTCCGCCATCGCAGGTCCGAAGTGATGCAGTACATGGGAGGGAATGGCCGGA
>JBFHVK010000594.1:0-1177 GCA_041589615.1 Gammaproteobacteria bacterium
CGGCGACGAGCTGATCATGGTAAACCTGGAGACGGATTTGAAGAGGGCTATAATCTCACTCCGGAACATAGGCAATAAAGCCGTCCAGAAGGGGATGGATGCCGTTGCAGCTAATGTAGTACAGGTCCTTAAAAGCCTTGTAGAACCTGCCCTTGAGAAAAAACTCTCAAATGCCATGTGGTCTTTTTCAAAAGCTGTGCAGGAAATAGGGAAGGGAGCAGTGCAGTCTCAGATGCTTGAACCTGCAAAAAATGCAGTGGAGACACTCGAGGTTATAGGATCAGGAGCCGTTGCAAAGAGAATGGAAGTTGTAACCCTCTGGACTACCCTGGCACTTGGAGAGATGAGCTACCTGGCAGACAGGCAGCAGCTCGAAGACCTCAGCAACATGGCAAAAACTGCAAGAGAAGGAATTATAAAGGCCTCGGAAGAAGGGGAGTTCGTTACAAGGGAACAGATTGAAAAGTATCCCCAGCTTATTGCCCAGACAGTAAGTGAATTCTCAGAACTTCAGAACCTTAAGCCCGCAGGTTACGAAGGCAGGCCCAATGAAGAATTCACTGAAGAGGAATTCTTTGAAGAAGAGGTTGAGGAAGAAGAGCCTGAAACCGGGAATTCAGGAAAAGAAAAATAATTCATTCATTCATTCATTCATTCATTCATTCAGTCAGTCTAATGCCCCGCAGTTTGCTGCGGGGATGGATAACTTCCCCGAAAACCGTTGTTAACTATACGAGTTATATTTTTAGCTATCTTTCTACTGAAAATGTAACGACGGTATGCTTCCGACAGTTTTTATCTCTTTATAGAACTTACGCACTTGAAGTACAAAAACAAGTGCAAAAGACAGTGTGATCTAAATATCTGTTTTAAACATATCCGTAAGTGACATCTACAGCGTGATTTTCTTTTAGGATCTCAACAAGTTTCCATTTTACCTTTAACTTTGTATTTTGTGTGGATTTTATACTCTTCCTTTGTTATTTAGAATTGCATCGGGTATATTGCTTTAATTTTGGAACAAAAAGTTCCAAATTCTCAAGCTGGGTGAGTACAAATAGCAGTACAAATAGCAAGCAGTACAAATAGCAGTACCGCCAAAAAACAAGTTTCTGATCGCTGTTTACTTATACTTTCACCTACATAGGTATTATTGGTCCATAGGGTCAGTCCCTGA
>JBFHVK010000595.1:0-1171 GCA_041589615.1 Gammaproteobacteria bacterium
GCGCGCTAATCTGCTCAAGAGCTGATCAACTTGCTGCTGTTTTGACCGTTAATTGCTGTTGTTTTGATCGATTGTCATTTTTTTGTAATTAGTTTGTTGCGGTGTGTTGACTCTGGGGTTTGTGTCTCTATAATGCGCCACCTCGCTTACGGAGACGGGCCTTTCGGGAGTTTGAAAGGTTGAGTTGCTGAGGTTGGCGAGGGTGGTTTCAAGGTGCTTTTGAAGCGGTTTAAAAACTTTTTCAAAAAGCGGTTGACTCTACCAGGAGCGGCTCTATAATGCGCTCCCTCGCTTACGGAGACGGGCTTTCAGCTGAGGTTGAAAGCGCTGGTTGAAGAGGTAGGCGAGACGGCAAAACGGCTTTTGAAAACGCTTTAAAAACTTTTCAAAAAACGCTTGCCAAACAGGACGAAGTATTTATAATACGCGTCCTCGCTTCGGGGATAACTTGAAGCGAATATCAAAGCCCTGGCGGTTTTGAGTTATTTAAAAAGATGAGATCAAGTAATTCGTGTGGGTACTTGTTGATGGATATTGCGACATAAATATTCAGAGATAAGTAACTCGACAATTCAAATTTTGAAGAATCGATTAACACGTCTCTGAGCCGAGATTTTAGATGGTAAAGCAGGTTTTGCGTAACCATCTCATCATGCCTCTGGCTGATGTAAAAGATTAAACTGAAGAGTTTGATCATGGCTCAGATTGAACGCTGGCGGCAGGCCTAACACATGCAAGTCGAACGCGAAAGCACTTCGGTGTGAGTAGAGTGGCGGACGGGTGAGTAACGCGTGGGAATCTACCTAGTAGTGGAGGATAACTCGGGGAAACTCGAGCTAATACTGCATACGCCCTACGGGGGAAAGCGGGGGATCTTCGGACCTCGTGCTATTGGATGAGCCCGCGTTAGATTAGCTTGTTGGTGAGGTAATGGCTCACCAAGGCGACGATCTATAGCTGGTCTGAGAGGATGATCAGCCACATTGGGACTGAGACACGGCCCAAACTCCTACGGGAGGCAGCAGTGGGGACTATTGCGCAATGGGCGAAAGCCTGACGCAGCCATGCCGCGTGTGTGAAGAAGGCCTTCGGGTTGTAAAGCACTTTCAATAGGGAGGAAAGGTTGTAACTTAATACGTTGCAACTGTGACGTTACCTATAGAAGAAGGAC
>JBFHVK010000596.1:0-1167 GCA_041589615.1 Gammaproteobacteria bacterium
ACCCACTCGGAACACGTTTTCTGCCATTTCGCCAACACAGCGAATACGACGATTACCCAGGTGATCGATATCATCGACGATATCGTTACCGTTACGAATCATAATCAGCTGCTTCAGCACATCCAGAATATCATCATTGGATAAGGTGCCAGAACCCGTAGATTCTTCACGACGCAGACGGCGATTAAACTTCATACGACCTACCGCAGACAGGTCATAACGCTCGTCGGTAAAGAACAGGTTCTTGAACAGGTTCTCAGCCGCATCTTTAGTTGGTGGCTCACCCGGGCGCATCATGCGATAGATTTCAACCTGAGCTTCGAGCTGCGAAGTTGTTGGATCTATTGCCAGTGTATTTGAAATATAAGGGCCCGCATCCAGGTCATTGGTATAAAGAATATCAAATTCCTTAACACCTGCCTCAGTCAGCGTCTCAAGAATTTCAGCCGACATATTAGTGTTAGCCTTGGCGATGATTTCACCCGTAGACTGATCCACTACATCATGAGCCAGGATCTTGTCGTCCATATATTCAACAGGCGCAACCAGCTTCTTAACTTTGGCCTTCTCAAGATCCTTAATATGACGCATGGTAATACGACGGCCCGCTTCAACAATCACTTCCTTACCAGACTTGATGTCAAAACTTGTTGTTTCACCACGCAAGCGCTCTGCAACCAGTGGTATTTCTATACCATCCTTAACCAGCTTACAGCTAATCTTCTCGAAGAACATATCGAGAATTTCTTCTGCTTCATAACCCAGCGCACGCAGCAGAATAGTAGCCGGCAATTTACGGCGACGGTCAATTCGTACGAATACAGAATCTTTTGGATCAAACTCGAAGTCGAGCCATGAACCACGGTAAGGAATCACGCGTGCAGAATAAAGCAGTTTTCCAGAACTATGCGTTTTACCCTTGTCGTGATCAAAGAACACGCCAGGAGAACGATGCAACTGGGATACGATTACTCGCTCAGTACCATTGATAACAAACGTACCTGTGTCTGTCATCAGTGGAAGCTCACCCATGTACACTTCCTGCTCTTTGGATTCCTTGATAACCTTTGTTTTGGGATAGAGGTCTTTGTCAAAAATAGTCAGACGCATAACAACGCGAAGTGGTGCAGCGTACGTCATACCTCTCAGCTGACACTCTTTCACATC
>JBFHVK010000597.1:0-1158 GCA_041589615.1 Gammaproteobacteria bacterium
ACTCGGGCTTGCTCATTGGTGGCAGTTCGCTATCGGGGGAACGTCAATCGCTATTCCGTTCTGGCTTGAGGCGGCTTTACCTTTTGCGTCAGCCCGCTGGGAACAGTCTGGGTTCTACGACTCGCTTAACTATCTTGGCTCTGGGGTATTTTCGGGATTGTGGTTTTGGTGGCTGTATCAGCGACCTCGCCCGATGCCCTTTAACCACACGGTCGAAGGGGACGCGCGCAAAAGCGGCTCACGCCCTTCACCGTGAACGTTATGTGTAAAAGTAAAAAAATACTTATCGCGATTTTATTTGGCTCTTTATCGGCGTGCACACAATCCACGTGGACAGAAGGGTTTGAATATTATGGGTTTAAAGTTGGCTTCGAGAGTAATGTGAACTATAAAATTGGCGGGTATACAAAATTAGTTATTAATGTAACGAGTGAAATGTATAAGGAACTAACGTATCCACTAACTTTGAATGTTTATATAAATAAAAAAGTATGCGCATCTAAAACGCTAAATAAACCAACATCTAAACTGTTATTAAGCGCCAAATGTGAAGAAAACTTGGGCCCTGGCAAGCATATTTTAAAAGCACAACTGGTAGCCCCTGATGATTATAAAAATTTATCTAATGAAAAAGACAAAGAAAAAAACCATTATCATGGCTCAATAACGTACACATTAGAAGAATGAAAAATACACATAACATAGCGCTCAATCGGGACGGTCAAAAGGCTATCGCCTATTGCCGCCCCTTAGCTTAAACGTTAGGGGGACAACAATGAAATACCGTGCATTTTCATTCGCAGTTCTTTTCACCGCAGCCACAATGCTCGGTGCTTCATTTGCTGCGGATCGACCATCGCAAAAATGTGACGTTGGCCCACTTAAGAAGACCTATGGTAAGACACCATGGCTGGTCTACAGCTGCAACAATGAGAAAGCTGAAGGAAACGCTATGCTGGTTCTCGTATCCGCGCCTGGCAGTCCGGCGATGCCGTTTGTTTTCTTCTTCTACGTTAAAGACGGCGGCTATCACCTGTACGGCGAGGGCACGGGGAATAAAGAGTCAACCGGTGCTGCGCTTAATGAACTTCAGCAATTATCTGAGCCCGATATTGCAGCGCTAATCTCGCAAACCCGGCAGGTTCAAGCACACGAAAA
>JBFHVK010000598.1:0-1156 GCA_041589615.1 Gammaproteobacteria bacterium
AACAAGACCCATTACGATGAAGAACTGAGTACGCAGCATTGGGATCAGCTCAGGCTGACGTGCAGCACCTTCAAGGAAACGGCCACCAAGGATACCGATACCTACAGCAGCGCCCAGTGCACCCAGACCCATCATTAAAGCGCCAGCGATATACAGAAATGCAGTTGCTTCAGTCATTGTTTAATCTCCTGTGAGAGTAGTTTTAATTTAAATTTAAAAATTTCAGTAATTGTTAACTTAAGTTAACGCTTAGTGATCCTGATGTGCCATATCCAGATACACGATAGTCAGGGTCATAAAGATGAATGCCTGCAGCGTAATAATCAGGATGTGGAATATAGCCCAGCCTAATTGCAGCACACCGCCGAACAGACCAACGGCCCAGCCTGCAGAGAACATAATTGCAATCAGGATGAAAATTGTTTCGCCCGCGTACATGTTACCGAACAGACGCAGTGCCAGTGATACCGGCTTGGAAATCAGTGATACACCTTCAAGTACCAGGTTTACTGGGGCTCCGGCTTTACCGAATGGCTGGAATGCCAGCTCACCAAAGAAGCCACTGAAGCCCTTGATCTTGATGCTGTAATACAGCATTAGCCAGAATACACCCAACGCCATACCGAAAGTTACATTCGGATCAGTTGAAGGTACCACCTTGAAATATACGTGATGTGGATCTGCACCAAACATCGCGCCAATCTGTTGCGCAAGCATGGGTAACCAGTCAACAGGTACCAGGTCCATCAAGTTCATTAAGAACACCCAGGCAAAGATGGTCAGTGCCAGAGGTGCAACAACATCGTTCTTACCGCTGAATGAGCCGCGAACACTAGTATTTATGAAATCGACGATCATTTCAGCGAAGTTCTGGAAACCTGTCGGCACGCCAGTCGTTGCCTTTTTAGCAACACTGCGGAACGCAAAGAAGAAAATCAGCGCCAGGCCAATAGACCAGCCTAATGAATCAACATGAAACGCCCAGAAGCCCATTTCTTTGGCCTGCTCTGGAGTTTGCGCAAACATCCAGCCGTGCTCAGGGTGGTTACCATAAGTCATGTTCTGGAGGTGATGTTTTATATATTCACCGGAAGTAATGCCTTCACCAGCCATTCTTTTCTCTCCAATTCTTGTCGTCGTCATTCACAAAGAATGA
>JBFHVK010000599.1:0-1151 GCA_041589615.1 Gammaproteobacteria bacterium
GACCAGCTTCAGTTAAAAAACATAGGTCTAAATGTATCAGATTGGGTTATAGGTACCACTATAATTGTTGATAACTGGGCTTTTGATTCTGCTAACAATCAATCGCAATTGTTTGCTGAAGTTCAATTGACCAGTATTTCTTCTGTCCCAGTGCCAGCCGCAGTATGGTTATTTAGTTCAGGCCTGATTGGTTTAGCCGGATTAGCTAGGCGCAAAAATTTATAAAGACTTAATTATTGTATTTGTATAGGAGGCGGCTTATTGCCGCCTTTTTTATTTCTGAAAACGTCCGATTTTATGAAAAGCAGACAACTTTGTTTTAAAAGTCGAATACAGCGGGCAAATAGAAAATAACGAACAGGGTAATCAATATACTACCTATAATATTTAACCAGAGTCCGGTTTTTGCCATTTGCGGGATGGTGATGCTTCGGCTGCTGAAGGCAATTGCATTTGGTGGCGTGGCGACAGGTAGCATAAATGCAAATGAGGCAGACAGGGCAGCGGCTACCATCAGGTAGAGAGGGTTTACCTGTATCGCAATTGCGAATGCGCCCATTACGGGCAACAGTAATGAGGCGGTTGCTGTATTAGAGGTAACTTCGGTCAGGAATATAACCAGTAGCGTTACTGTGAAGATAATAAGTATTAACTCAGTTCCCTGTAAATTGACTAGCTGATTTGCCATCCATTCAGTAAGACCGCTGCTGCTGAATCCACCTGCGAGTGCAAAGCCGCCGCCGAATAGAATAATAATATCCCACGGAAGTTTTTGAGTGCTTTTCCAGTCGAGCAGGTATTCACCCCTGGAAAAATTTGCCGGAATAATGAACAATAATATGGCACCTGTGATTGCGATGCCTGCATCATCAATTGCATCTAGAAAAGGAATGTCGAACAGCCCGCGGATAATCCAGCCAGTGGCAACCATAAGAAATACTGCCATGATCTTTTTTTCACTTGAGTTTACAGGGCCAAGTTCTTCAAGTTGCTGGCGAATCGCGAGTTTTCCACCCGGTAGTTCATCAAACTCGGGAGTGAAGGCAATGCGTGTCAGGTAAAACCAGCACAGGATTAAAAAGGTGACTGAAATGGGTGTTGCGAAAATCATCCATTGCAGGAAGCTGATATCTATCGAGTACTGATTTTCA
>JBFHVK010000600.1:0-1143 GCA_041589615.1 Gammaproteobacteria bacterium
GGATAACACTCTGCAACTCGAGTGTTTGAAGCTGGAATCACTAGTAATCGCGGATCAGCCATGCCGCGGTGAATACGTTCCCGGGTCTTGTACTCACCGCCCGTCACACCATGGGAGTTGATTTCACCCGAAGCCGGGAAGCCAACCTTTTGGGGGCTACCGTCCACGGTGGAATTAGCGACTGGGGTGAAGTCGTAACAAGGTAACCGTAGGAGAACCTGCGGTTGGATCACCTCCTTTCAGAGAAAGAGGCTTCATTCGATTGAAGACCTCAGAAGTATTCATTGACTTTATTATCTACTTAGTTTTCAGTGATCTTGAGTTATTTAACATCAAGTATTGCTTGTCTGGGGAATTAGCTCAGCTGGGAGAGCGCCTGCTTTGCACGCAGGAGGTCAGCGGTTCGATCCCGCTATTCTCCACCAATTTGAGTCATTTGCATCCGAAAATATTGTTCATGTACTGAGAGAGTACATTACGCAATCTTTTCAGATACAACTGCTCTCAAATACAAGAGGGCCTATAGCTCAGCTGGTTAGAGTGCACCCCTGATAAGGGTGAGGTCCCAGGTTCAAGTCCTGGTAGGCCCACCATGAATTAAATCTAATCTAAGTACTAGATATAGTATTTTGATTAGACTTAATGTCTATGTTATTTAAATTATTATTGTCAAATCATAACAACAACTAAATTTTTCAAAGGATCTACCTTGCATTTTGTAAGGTAGTGAAATCAGAAACGCAAATTAGAAATAAAAAAGTTAATAAGGGTCATAGGTGGATGCCTTGGCTTGTAGAGGCGATGAAGGACGTATTAGGCTGCGAAAAGCCTCGGGGAGCTGCCAAAGAGCTTTGATCCGGGGATTTCCGAATGGGGCAACCCAGCATGGAGCGATTCATGTTACCCTTCGGGGGGCGAACTCAGGGAAGTGAAACATCTCAGTACCTGAAGGAAAAGAGATCAATAGATATTCCCAAAGTAGCGGCGAGCGAAATGGGATTAGGGCTGTTAGTGATAGCATAAAGGTTAGTCGAACACTCTGGAAAGTGTGGGCATAGCAGGTGATACCCCTGTAGACGAAAGCTTTTATGTGGTACTAGGCTAACGAACGAGTAGGGCGGAACACGTGTTATTTTGTCTGAA
>JBFHVK010000601.1:0-1143 GCA_041589615.1 Gammaproteobacteria bacterium
AAGGCTACTGTGAGCAATGCTGCCACAATAACCAGCAAGCACTTGATGACTTTAACAGGGAGCAAGATCGCTGGAAAAGATTAACTGATGAGCAGCGTTACGATGAAATAAGGCGTGGGTGCGCCTAACGCCCTAATAACCTGCGGCGTAACGAAATAGCAGGAAACACGATGAGGGTTAGCCGTCAGGTTGATTTAATTGTTAGCTGAATTGGAGAAATTAAAATGGCAGTACATCAAGTTGAAGAATATTACCTGCATTTGTCTGGCTTAAGTTTGACAGGTGAGCAGAGGGAAGAAATAGAGGAAATTTTAGAAGATGAAGGATACAGCAATTACGAGTTTCAAGATGATGGAAAAACTCTGGTTGTTGATGACGTGCCTTCTGATGCTGAAGGTTACGCACTAGAAGAAAGAATAGAGGCTGTTTACAGCTAACGCCCTAATAAGCGGCGTAGTGTAACGGAGTCCGACTTAATTTACTTGTTAGCTGTGGAGGTTAACGTGACAAAAGAAGAAGCATTGAAAGCATTAGACCACGGCAAAAAACTAACACATCGCTGGTTTTCATCTGATGAATGGGTAATGAATGATTGCGGCATGTATGAATTTGAGGATGGATGCAAGTGCGATAGTGCTGCATTTTGGCATGATAGAAACGATGAAAGCTGGCAAACAGGCTGGAGTATTTACGACAGCTAACGCCAAGCTAACCGGAGAGCGGATTATGAGTAGTTCAATTAACGAAAGCATGAACGCATTTATGAGAGCAAACGACAAAAGCAAGCCAGAGGTTAGCGAGTCCGAGTTGAGCGACTTGTTATGTGTGCCTAAAGTTGAGCTTGAAAAGCTGGAAAAGGCAAGAGTGGATTTGTATAACTTTTTAGAAGATAAGCTCTCAGAATGGCAACTAATGCAGATTAGTAATATCACAGGCCAGATTTGGAGAGTTGCTAACACTAAGAAGTGGGATTGATACACATAACAGTTAATTAGACAGACGCGAAACTATTCAATATTTCCTGATTCAAGAAATACTGGAATAGGCAGAACAGTTTATTTTATAGGTGATAAGCAAAGATTATGGCAGAGTGGCGAAATTGGTAAGACGCTATTAGTAGACAAACGGAGCCGGATAGTAGTA
>JBFHVK010000602.1:0-1137 GCA_041589615.1 Gammaproteobacteria bacterium
GGATTATACAGAGAACAACATTAACCTCGATGTTCTAGATCGCTCAATAATCACTGCCACGCAAGCAGGCTTACCATTGAGCAAGCTACCATATCATGATGTTGCCGAACAACTGGGCATAAGTCTTGAGTTATTACTGGAACGCATTCAGTACATGCAGGACTCAGGAATTATCAGACGTATCGGTGTAATACCAAATCATTACAAACTCGGGTATAAAGCCAATGGCATGAGTGTATGGAATGTAGCAGATGAACTCGTAAATGAACTTGGTGAAAAAATTGGCCAGCTTGATTTTGTCAGTCACTGCTATCAACGTCCGCGTTTTTTACCTGAATGGCCATATAACCTGTTTGCAATGGTTCATGGTATGAGTCGGGATGAAGTCATGCAGAAGGTGGATATTATAGCGCGCCTTCTTGACAATAATAACCTGGGTCATGACGTGCTATTCAGTAAACGCATTCTCAAAAAAACCGGATTAAGAATTTAGGAGCCAGACATGTTCAGAATGACACAGTTCATGAAGTACCTGTTAACAGATGAACCTGTAGGATCTCCACGAAAACCACCAGGTCCTGTTGTTATATGGAACCTGATTCGTCGCTGCAACCTCACCTGCAAACATTGTTATTCAATATCCACTGACAAGGACTTTCCGGGCGAACTGGATACCAGTGAAGTTTATAGCGTCATGGATAATCTCAAACAGTTCAAGGTTCCTGTACTGATTTTATCTGGTGGTGAGCCTCTCATGCGACCTGACATTTACGATATCTCGCATCGCGCAAAAGCTATGGGATTTTATGTTGGATTATCAACCAATGGCACATTAATCAATGAAGACAACATTGAAAAGATTGCTGAAGTTGGTTATGACTATGTGGGTATCAGCATCGATGGTATAAAGGAAACTCACGACAAATTCAGGCGACGTAATGGTGCCTTTGATGAATCCATGCATGCCATCAAACTGTGTAAGGAAAACAACATAAAGGTTGGAATTCGCTTTACCCTTACCCAGGATAATGCTGATGAACTTCCAGCCGTACTGGATTTAATGGATCAGCACAACATCGACAAGTTCTACCTGTCACATCTCAACTATGCAGGACGTGGGAATAAAAATCGCCAGGA
>JBFHVK010000603.1:0-1134 GCA_041589615.1 Gammaproteobacteria bacterium
AAGGCTATCTAGTGCCTGTGCGATATTTCGCACCAAGCAAGCCCGACCTGCAAGGGCTTAAATTAAACAAAGATGGCGACTACATAGCAAAGGATTTAGGCGAAGTGATGGACAAGCCCGAAATTGTAGGCGATGTGGTGCATAACTGGTTCAGATTAGCAAACGGCAAGAAAACGGTTGTATTTTGCCCGACCCGCGCACACTCGCGCCACGTTAGGGATGAATTTCTAAGCCGTGGAATTAAAGCCGAACATCTTGACGGTGAAACTCCGCTAGAGGAAAGAAAAGAAATTTTAGACAGAGTGCGAAGCGGTGAAACGCAAGTTCTGTGCAACGTGTTTGTTGCGACCTATGGCCTCGATATTCCAAGCCTGGAATGCGCGGTACTGGCACGACCCACCAAAAACATAACGCTTTACCTGCAAACAGTCGGACGAGTACTAAGGCCGTCCGAAGGCAAAACAGAGGCGATAGTTATAGATCATGCTGGCGCGATAGAAGAAAACGGATTTATTGACGATTTTCTACCGTGGTCACTTGAAGCCGACTCAAGCGTAAAAGAACGCAAAGAGCAGGCGCAAAAAGAAAAAGCAGAACCCAAAGAGATAACCTGTGCTGAGTGCGGGACTGTTTTTAAATCTTTACGCTCATGCCCTGAGTGTGGCGCTGAAATGATACCGCACACAAAACCTATCCCAACACATCAAGCCGATTTGCAAGAGATTGAGCGCGAACAGAAGAAAACAAACAGGGAATTAACATGGCCTGAGAAAATTAGTTTTTACGGTCAGTTGTTAAATTACTGCATTAGTACGGGAAAGCGTATGGGCTGGGCGGCGCATAAGTACAAAGAGCGTACAGGCGTATGGCCGAATGATAAAAGATTGAAATCAGCCGACCCGATAGACGTGACGCCAGAAGTTAAAAACTGGATAACCTCAAGAAATATCGCATACGCAAAGAGGGCGCAAGCATGAGAATTACAGATCAAGCTATAGGACGCTGGGACTCAATCCTTGTGCAACTAGGCATAGCTAGGGAATTTTTAAAAGATTCACACGGCCCCTGTCCGGTATGTGGTGGTAAAGATCGTTTTAGGTACGACAACAAAGATGGGCGCGGGACTTACTTCTG
>JBFHVK010000604.1:0-1134 GCA_041589615.1 Gammaproteobacteria bacterium
CAGATTGCGATAAAAAAATAAAGCAAATTAAGCAGCGGTTACTAAGTGAAGTATGGGAAGCAAAAGAGGGGTATGGTTTATGCCCAACTATTAGAGTGGCAGACTTAGGAAATATTATTGATAGGGTTTTTGCCGCATAACAGTATATTAGACAGACGCGAAACTATTCAATATTTCCTGATTCAAGAAATACTGGAATAGGCAGAACATTATAGAGAATGAGTGATGAACAGACGTGAGTTTTTAAAAGTGACTTTAAGTGCCGCAGCTCTGGCCGCTGTGCCAGCTTCTGTTGTTGATGCTTTTGTAAATGAGGAAATGGACACTTTAGAGGTTAAAGATGAGAACGGGAAAGGTGTTATTTTCAACTATGCTGACAAAACAGTAAAGTTAATTCCGCATGAGGATGGCTATACCATTACAGAGCTATACCGTTACGTGTTATACCATGCGTAGCGGCATAAGCGTTTTGTTATATTTTAAATTGGAGCCTGAGTATGAAGATTAATATAATTGGCGTAGACCCGTCACTTAAAAATTTTGGTTTAGTTAATGCAACATACGACCTGGATACGAGCGAGATTGATATTAACGGCATGAAGTTGTCTACGCCGCCGAAAGCTGATGCGGCCACTAAAAAGCAGGTGCGCAGAAATAGTGATGATCTGCGACGTGCACACCATCAATTCACCTCACTTGAAGCTGCGGCTAAAAGCGCATCCATCATGATCGTTGAAGTGCCTGTGGGCTCGCAAAGCTCACGTGCAATGGCGTCGTACGGAATTTGCGTGGGAATTCTAGCATCAGTTAAGATACCCATGATTCAAGTGACGCCGACTGAAGTGAAGTTGATCGCCACTGGTACAAAAACTGCGAGTAAGCAGGATATGATTGATTGGGCAACTTCGCTTTACCCGAACGCACCATGGCTCACGCGCAAGTCGAAGGGTGAGTTGGTGTACACCAATGCAAATGAGCATTTAGCCGATGCTGTCGCGGCAATACACGCAGGCATTGAAACAGATCAGTTTCGCCAGGCTACCGCAATGATGCGTTCTCTTATTGCCTAAACAAATAAGTCAGTAGTGAGCTATGATCAAACTATGATTAAAAAGACTGTTAGAGAAGAGCGAC
>JBFHVK010000605.1:0-1130 GCA_041589615.1 Gammaproteobacteria bacterium
ACCTGTCCGTTTAGCAATATGGTGCTATCGGGCATAAAAGAGTATGAAGATATAAGTCATGATTACACCGCACACCAGAAGCGTGGTGTGAAAGTGGTTCATGATTATGTACAGGATATTGATGCGGTAAATAAGCGTGTAACAACACGCAATGGTAAAAAAATTGCCTACGATAAACTGGTTCTATCCCCGGGTATTGATTTTAAGTGGGATGAATTAGAGGGAATGAGTGCTAAAGATGCAGAGACTATTCCCCATGCATGGCAGGGAGGTTCACAAACCACAATATTACGCGACCAACTGTTGGCGATGGATGATGGCGGTGTTGTTATTCTGGCTCCACCAGAAAATCCATTTCGTTGTCCACCAGGGCCGTATGAACGTGCCAGCATGATTGCCCACTATTTGAAGCAGTATAAACCAAAATCGAAAGTGCTTATTCTTGATGCCAAGAATAAATTTTCCAAGCAGGCATTGTTTACCCAGGCGTGGGAAAAATTATATCCCGGTATGATTGAATGGGTCAGCGGCGATAAAGGCGGGCGTATTGATACGGTTGACGTAGCTAAACGCACCATACATACCGAATCGGGTGATAAACACAAAGGCAATGTGGTGAATATAATTCCTCCACAAAAATCGGCAGAACTGGTTATTAATAATGGCTTAACCAATAGCGATGGCTGGTGCCCGGTCAATCAACGTAATTTTGAATCAGATATTCATAAAGATATTCATGTGATAGGTGATGCATCGATAGCAGGTAAAATGCCCAAGTCTGGTTTTGCTGCAAATAGCCAGGGCAAGGTGTGTGCCGCCGCGGTCGTTTCAGATATACATGGCCTGGAGATGCCAGAACCATCCTATGTAAATACTTGTTACAGCCTGGTCGCGCCTGACTACGGGATATCAGTTGCTGCTGTATACCTCTTTAGTACTCCAAAAGGTATATATAAAGTAGAAGGTTCAGGGGGTGTTAGCCCAATTGACGCCGATGCGGAATTTCGAAAACAAGAAGCGATGTATGCCGAAGGTTGGTACGATAGTATTACCATGGATACGTTTGGTTAACAATTGTAATAATTGGGGACAGACCCCAATTAATATCTGGCATCAGCTATAAGTTAACG
>JBFHVK010000606.1:0-1125 GCA_041589615.1 Gammaproteobacteria bacterium
ATCATGTCTGGTCCTCAAAGTGATCTACGGACTGGCCTTGCCTTACAGACTGTCAGCCGTGGCAGTGACCAGACCTACCACGAACCGATGCGCCTGTTTGTCGCAGTTGAGGCGCCACGTGACAGGGTCATGGAAATTGTTAAACGCTCAGAGCTTCTAACGAACCTGCTCGACAACGAGTGGATGCACCTTGTAACCATCGATCCCGAGAGCGATGAACTCATGTATCGGTACCACCCTAAAAAGGGACTGGTCAGCATTCCTGTGTAATGTCTCAGGCCAGCGAATGCTGGCCCTGGCACGAAGCAGGGGTCCCAATGATAATCATTATTCAGTCTTTATGAAGAGGCATCGGTTATTCCTTATTACACTTTAGTTATATAAAAATGTCGGTTCGTTGTTGTATCTTTCAACATCAGGGATTGCATAGTTCGGAAATGTCATTTGGTAGTCGTTGTAAGAGACTGTAGTGTATAGAAAAACAAACTCCGGCCTGGGTATTGTCTTTACTCTCTATACCCTTTTATTTCGATGCTTACTTATAAATTCAGCAAAATCTCGGGATTAATTCCTATGTACTGTTATGAAATTTTCCCCTATTAATAGGGAGGCAAGCTTATCAAGACCCTGAATCTGCAACCCATCTATCGATCCTCTCTTCACGCAAAGTGACAATTGAAAAAATCATCTATCCATTCAGACAGGCACTTCTAAGCATTTTTCTATTTATTATGTAGCAGGATGATTTCATGATTAATTCCCATAACAGGCCTCGCCCGGTGATGATGACACCATTACGCCGCTGTGGCAGCCATGCTTTAAGATTACGTTTAAACCCAAACAAAGATTTTTATGCACCGTATCCATTGCATGTTGTTGATTTTTTACCACTATTACCATTATATGGAAATTTAAATAACGACAATTCGTATTTTCAGTTAATCACCGATCTGGTTGGCCTTCAGAATGCGTTAATGGTGAAATGGCCAGATGTATCCTTAGACCCCGTTGATATTTTTGAGAGAATAAAGAACCAAACAAGAAGTATTCATCGTGTTGTATGGGAGATGCTTTTTATAGCGGGTGAAAAGCATGATGCTCGTATTGTTATGGATAAATCACTGG
>JBFHVK010000607.1:0-1117 GCA_041589615.1 Gammaproteobacteria bacterium
AATAAATTCTGGCTCAATCCTGTCTATCATTTCACACTCTGCACTAATACGTGATAGTGTGTAAAGACGGTATCAGACAATCGTATGATTTTTTCACCCTAAATTCAATATATAGATGATAAATGAATGGTTTTTCATATATAATCAATGACTTATTTAAGACACCCCGCACAGGAGCCGCGCCTTATTTATGTATGCCCTCGAGATTAATGATCTGCAGAAAACATACAGGAATGGCACCCGTGCACTAAAAGGTGTCGACCTGAAAGTACAGGAAGGTGATTTTTTTGCCCTGCTCGGCCCCAATGGTGCAGGCAAATCCACCACCATCGGCATTATTTCAGGCCTGGTGAATAAAACATCGGGCAACGTACGCGTATTTGGTCATGACTTCGATAGCGAACTCAGCCAGGCAAAATCCTGTATTGGCCTGGTGCCCCAGGAATTTAATTTCAACCAGTTTGAACGGGTCGTGGAAATTCTTGTTAACCAGGGCGGCTACTATGGTATTCCACGTGAACTTGCTTATGAACGCGCCGAGATATACCTGAAACAACTCGAGTTATGGGACAAACGCCACGTAATGGCACGTCAGTTATCCGGTGGCATGAAACGCAGGCTCATGATAGCTCGCGCGCTCATTCACCAGCCTAAGCTACTTATTCTAGATGAACCCACAGCCGGTGTAGATATCGAAATACGTCGTTCAATGTGGCAGTTTCTAAGCAGGATAAATCAGCAGGGTACAACCATTATCCTCACAACTCATTATCTGGAAGAAGCCGAAAGCCTGTGTAAAAACATTGCCATTATCGATCATGGCTGCACCATTGAACACACCAGCATGAAAACATTACTCAACCAGTTGAATATGGAAACTTTTATTCTTTACCTTGAGCAACCGCTAGCAGATATTAACATTGTCAAACAGAGTGAACTCGCCAGTTTTAATATTCAGGTAACTGATGAGAATACACTGGAAGTTAGCATAGACAAGGACTCTCATATTAATTCAGTTTTCCAGGCTTTAACTGCATTGAATATAAATATTCTTAGCATGCGTAATAAAACCAACCGGCTGGAACAACTGTTTATGTGCCTGGTTGAAAAAAACAGA
>JBFHVK010000608.1:0-1112 GCA_041589615.1 Gammaproteobacteria bacterium
CCTTCAGTACCCTGTTCAAGATTTAATATTTCCATGAAAATATCCTCAGTTATTATGAAAATTCACGAAGTTCAGTTTTCTGTTCTTCGGTCATTGTGTACTTTGATTGCACGGTGTTGATGATTGATTCAACTGACTTGCCTGAATCAATCAGGTCTACCCATTTTGATTTGTTTTTCTTGAATTCTTCATCTGGGTATTCTGGTAGCGCTTCTGGCTCGTCCTCCACTGCGTTTTCTGGGATTACTTCAGCGTCACCCATGTCAATTACCTTGTGATCCTGAAGCTCATCAATGCTATAAACACCCATAATCACATCAGGCGCATATAGCCTTGCCCATTTTTTCTGTCCCAGATATGCCAATTGCTGCTTCGGGTCATCAGCCCATAGCGTGCTGTTTCTTGTGCGTGCTTGTGCAAGCAATAAATCTAGTACGCGAGGCTCACTTTCATCACGCAGCTGCGCACTCACCCTTACACCAATTCCGGCTTCGTCTTCTAGTCTCCAACCTGGAACCCGATATTCACCATTATTGCCGCTTTTGATTTCAAATTTCCCTATGATCTTTTCCCATTCACCATAGAAGTCAAACTTGAAACGGCCCTTAATAAGCCCGCTACTATTTATGACTGCGGCAACAAGCTGTGATTCATACCCCATCTTTCCACTAACGAGAAAGGTTTTTTGTGCTACGCTCCAAGGGTTCATTCGCCATTGCATTGACTGCATAATGATCGCCATGCAGTCGCCTGGCGTCTTCAGGTGATCTGGGATAGTGCTTTTCCCTGATGCCATTAAATTTGCAAGCCGCTCAATCTGATCAAAGGCCTGTGTATTGAGAATTAAAGAAGATGCGCTTTCGCCATCTTTTAGCTCTAACTCATTTGAATTCATGTTGATGTCGTCGTTTCCCATGTCGATCTCCTGATCTCAATTCCAGCTTGGGTGTCGCTGGGTTAATGTTCGTAATATTCGCTTCCACAAAGGCCAGCGTGTTGCCATTGGCTTCTTGATCAATAATTCCTTTTTCTTCATTAGTGATCTTCCATGTCAACGAAGTCTTCAGTGAATTCATCGTTGATGAATTCATCTTCTTTATATGCGGCATAAC
>JBFHVK010000609.1:0-1110 GCA_041589615.1 Gammaproteobacteria bacterium
AGATCTCCCTGGGAACTTGATTCCCCTAAAGAGCCGTTCAAGACCAGGACGTTGATAGGCAGGGTGTGTAAGCGTTGTGAGGCGTTGAGCTAACCTGTACTAATTGCTCGTGAGGCTTGACCATATAATCAAGTGGTTTAGCCATCGAAAGAAATCAAGAAACTGCAGCGGATTGTTGCAACCCTGGAAACAGGATGAGAGAACAGTATTCAGCTTATTTACCGCCCTATTTGTGATTGTGAGAGCATGTCAATGTGACAGTCAGACTCGAAGCAACACAAGCCAGTTTGCCTGGCGACCATAGAGACATGGAACCACCTGACCCATCCCGAACTCAGAAGTGAAACGTGTCATCGCCGATGGTAGTGTGGGGATTCCCCATGTGAGAGTAGGTCATCGCCAGGCTTCTAAACTAAAGTGCCCCAGCCGAGTTCGGTTGGGGCACTTTGCTATATGGCTAGAAAAAGTTGGGCAACTGGCGCTGACCGACGGCAATGACTCGCGCTTGTAGCGCTCGCCCTACGGGCAGCCTGCGGCTGTCCAAACCTGTTGCACAGGTTTGTCGCCAGGCTTCTAGATAAAAAACCCGAGGTTCATCTGAGCCTCGGGTTTTTTTATGGGTCGCTGGAAGTGGTGTCTACTAAGTGCGAATTTACAGTCCTGCCCCTGTGGTCAGGGCCACATAGAGCTGATAAATGAACTGGCATGCAATTGATCGCTTAGCTATCAGGGAGGTTTAAGTGTGCCAAGCAGCATCAGCTATGCAGGCCTTTGCTGCCTTAGTGGTTCCGGGACTATTAAGCCAATTCTTTGTATTAAGGAGCGCCGCATTAACGCAGGGAGTCGGTTCCGTCAGTTTATTGAAAAATTTTGCTATGATCGGCTCTCGATTGCGCGAGGGGATAAGCGTTGAGCACAGAAAAGATACTCCAGGTTTTAGCGGATGGTGAATTTCACTCGGGTGAGGAACTTGGAGCGGCGTTGGGTGTTAGCCGCGCTGCTGTTTGGAAGCAGCTACAGAAGCTTGAGGCGCTAAATATTGAGCTGGAGTCTCAGAAAGGCCGCGGCTACCGCATTGTTGGGGGCTTGGACCTGCTGTCACGGGACGCG
>JBFHVK010000610.1:0-1101 GCA_041589615.1 Gammaproteobacteria bacterium
GATAAGGTCAAGCAGGCTTTTGCCCTCAAGAGACGACTCGATTGCCCTGCTTATACCTGCATGTACTTCATCGACCTTTGTATTGCTATGTAATTGCTCTATTGCAAGTCCGTCATTTTCCTCGGCAATCCTCACTGTATTAATTATATCGGATAGCGATATAGTGGCCGGGTCATAACCTGGTAGATATCTTGTGGGTGAATCACTGGTTGCTACCAGTAATCTGGATGATTGCAGACGTTGTATGATTAACTCACAGGCTTCTGGTGTAATATTTATTTCTGAAGCAAGAGCGTCCAGACTCCAGGCTTCATTATGCTTATGGTAATTCAGAGTTACCAGTCGCATTATCATCAGTGCCATCACTTCACGCATACGGTTACTCAGGCGAATAATGCTAGGCTCGAGATTACGCAGTGAAGGTAGCTGATGATATGCTGCAATGCTGCAACCTATGAGCAAAATTAGCCAGTTCATATATATCCAGATGAAGAAAATAATCATCGATGCAAACGCGGAATAAATGGCAGTGTAATTTGCAGAGTTAACTACAAATGCTGCAAATGCCCAGCTGGTACTCTCCCATAATACCCCGGCTACAATGCCACCAGTCAATGCAGAGCGGAATCTGACGCGGATATTGGGTACTAACATATACATGAAGGTGAATGCTGAGATTACCAGCATGTAAGGTATAAGGCGGGCAAACTGCTTAACCAGAGTACCAATTGCTTCAATTTCTACGAACTGCTGATAGAGGGTTGTGCTCGATAGCGATGCGGTGACACCTAGTGCAGAGAAGAGTAGTACCGGGCCAATGATAATAATACTCAGATAATCGCTAAAGCGTCGTGTGATAGAGCGATGATGTGTTACGCGCCAGGTGTAATTGAAGGCTTTTTCTATTTTCTGTAACAGGGAAATGACGGTATAGAGTAAGAATGCAAGACCAACTGAGCCGAGTACACCAGCTCGTGTATTGTCGACAAAACTGATTATTTTATCGGTTATTTCTATAGATTTATCACCCATCGGCTCCAGCAGATTAAGTAAGACAGGTTCAATCTGGTTATGTACGCCGAAACCTTTTAATACTGAGAA
>JBFHVK010000611.1:0-1091 GCA_041589615.1 Gammaproteobacteria bacterium
CCCGACTTCAAGCGCTGATCAACCACAAGTCCCATAATCAACAAGGCAATGTGCTCGATGTATGCTGGGTTAGCCGGTGCTTTACCAGGATCGTCAACAATCGGAATACCAGGCTGAACAACAATGATGGATGCGAAGTGTTTGTTGGTCGCTTCGTAGCATCGCTCAATGTAATCCATTAGCAACGCTGCATCAGCCATTGTTGTGTTCTCACGCTGAACATCTGCCAGTGTGTATGCAAGCATATCTAATGGCGTACGATCGGTAATGAAATCACTGTTAGCCGCTTTATAGCGACGCTCTGCATCCTCCAGAATTTTATTCTGAATGAATAGACGCTCTCTGAAGTGATAGTCAACCTTCGGGCTCATGCCATACTTCTTAAACACACCTGTTGAATCTGTTTGTACAAACTCAATATCGGTCTGCTCAGCGTACGCCTTAGCAAGTGTTGTCTTGCCAACTCTATGTGCACCTACCAAGCCTATCACGCAGAAACTCCTGTTGAACCAAAACCACCTTCACCACGCTCAGAGACTTCGTGGAACTCATCCACAACTTCAAACTGTGCACGCATGATGGGTAAGAACACCAGCTGTGCAATGCGGTCACCTGGCTCAATGACAATCTCTTTGCCGATGTTTGGCAGAATTGCACCGAACTCATTAACCTCACATGTATCATTGCGGTTAAACGCACTAATATACAGCTGACCCTGATAGTCCGCATCAATCAGACCAGTGCCATTACCCAATACAAGCCCTTTCTTATGACCAAGTCCCGAGCGTGGCAGGATTACTGCTGCATAGTTTGGATCACCCACGTACACAGAGATGCCGGTTGGTATCAGTACTGTGCGACCTGGCATAATGGTTATCTCCGCTTCAATAGCCGCTTGCAGATCGATACCTGCGGCATACTTAGACTCGTAATTAACGGAGCTGAAGCGATCGTCGAGGACTTTAAGTTGAACAGGTAATGACATTGAACCCCCTTAGTTATGTATTTAGTAGCTTTAAGATGCCGATTGCTCAACAACACACGAGAGCAAGACCACACAAAGCAATCGGCATTTTAAAACTACTTGTATC
>JBFHVK010000612.1:0-1090 GCA_041589615.1 Gammaproteobacteria bacterium
TGGCAAACTAGCTGTGCTCAAACAGCAGTGTCTAATTACTTTACTTTATAAAAAATACACGCCCTGGAAGAAATTCATTCTGAGTGACAGGTACAGTCATCTCTCAAGTTTCACTATCATACCTTGTGAAGATATATAAGATATTGATTTATATGTAAAATATACGATAAGCCGTATTGATAGATAAATGCCTATCAATATTGTTTATCAGGATATCAGAAAATTATGAATTAATACTTGACTAATTTCGTAGGTTATATAGTATTAGTAAGTGCTTATTTACTTAAATGCCCTCAGGAGGTAATTATGTCAGGTTTAATTGCAGGTTTTCCGCATGATGGAGTTGTAACGGTTAATCGAGTGATTCTGAAAGATGAATACTCGGTAGATGACTTACAGGAACGTGTCGCTGTTCTGTGTGAGAATGTTAAAACATACCATTCAGAGACCGGTTTCGTTGGTGGTTTTGTATGTCTGAATAGCGGTATGGTGTCTAACGAAGGCTCTACAGTGGGCCAGGCAGTAGAAAGTCCGCTGAAAGGTAAGGAAGCACTTATTGTGACTTTCTGGAATACCTTCGAAGACCACGAAGAGTCTCACAAATCAGAGACATTCCAGCCATTGTTTGAAAAAGTACTGGAATTATGTGAGAACGGTAACGAAGAAATTGCCTATGAAATGCAGTGGGCTGGTAAGGCTTACAATGCGGAAGAGGCAGAAGCTGCGAAAAAAGCGAAAGAGCAGTACGCTGCCTAACTAGCTATTATTTTTTGCTGAAATAAAGGCCACCCTTCTGCGGGGTGGCCTTTTTTGTTTATATGTGCCTGAATTATATATGTTTTTTAGTATTTTAGAGGCAAGTGATATTGAACAGGAAGCGACTTTATTCAGCCAGAAATATTTTTTATTGTCCCGCGAGCATAAAATAGTCAAGAATGGTTGTGGCATAGAATTCCATCTGATTGTTTTTATATACAAAATCCTTGTCTAAAGGCTTTGGTAGCGGACGTAAATCGTGATAAAATCCCCAATCTTTTTTCGAGGCAAACTGAGTCAGGAGTTTTGACTATGTCAATGACAGCTGCAAACA
>JBFHVK010000613.1:0-1087 GCA_041589615.1 Gammaproteobacteria bacterium
AAAACTGAGCCGCACTCACCTATTTCATATATACTCGAACGAGCAGTTAAATGGGGCGATATGCCACTGGAAGACCTGATTAGGGAGCTCATACCGGACTCTTCAGCAAGAGACGTATATGGTTCATTAACCGGTGTTAAAACTGAAGACGAATATTAATTCATATCTAAAGAGGACTAAAGCATGTCTGAAAGTATTCATGACAAACTAAAAAGAGTAAGGAAGCCCCGTGTACACATTACATATGATGTTGAAACCAACGGAGCGGTTCAGGAAAAAGAAATTCCTTTTGTAATGGGTGTAATGGGTGATTATTCCGGTGATAACACCGAGAATAAAAAAGCTCTTAAAGACCGCAAGTTCTCTCAGGTTGATCGTGATAACTTCAATGAAGTTATGCACAACATTGCGCCTCAGCTGAACATGAAAGTTGAAAATACCCTTGAAGGTGATGGCAGTGAAATGTCTGTCGACCTGAATTTCAAAAACATGGAAGACTTCGAACCACAGAATATTGTTGAAAAAGTTGATCCGCTGAAAAAATTAATGGAAACACGTAACAAACTACGTGATCTGTTAACCAAGGCAGATCGTTCAGAAGATCTTGAAAATCTTCTTGAAGAAGTTTTAAGCAGCACAGATGCCCTCGCCGCTTTGCAGGGTGAGCTTGGTACAGATGATGAAAAAAAAGGTGACGAATAATGAGCGAGACTGAACAGCAAGCACAGGGGCAGGAAGCCGAAGCTCAGGAACAGGTAAGTTTTCTTGAGCAGGCAATATCTGCTACCAAACAGACTTCACGTGATGAAACTGAAGAGCTGCTGAAAACACTTACCCGTGAAGCACTCGATGGTACAGTCAAGTGGGACAAGAACCTGACGGTAACTATCAATAATGCAATTGCTGCAATTGATGAGGTGATGTCAAAGCAGTTATCTGCAATTATGCAACATGAAAAATTCCAGAAACTGGAAGGTTCATGGCGCGGTCTCAATCATCTTGTTATGAATTCTGAAACCAGTACTGACCTGAAACTTCGTGTTCTGAATATCAGCAAGAAAGAGCTTGGTAAAGATCTTGAGAAAGC
>JBFHVK010000614.1:0-1086 GCA_041589615.1 Gammaproteobacteria bacterium
CCTAGAGCTGTCTACGCCCATTTGGGTCAAGTCCGAGGCTAACAGTAAGAAAAAGGTTGAACCAAAAGATGCAATGAAAAAGCGGACCGAGTTACCATCACCGAACATTGCGGATGCACTGGTAATGACTAGAACGCCGAAGCTACCAAAGGCCGATTTAAAGGATGTGATATAAAAATAGCCCTCTTGATTGAGGGCTTTGTTTTATTACTCTGGGCGGGATTCTAGGGTTTCACTCCACTCTATTGATGAGAATGGGACGGACAATCCGCCATCTGATAGCCAGTCGATATTTCCTGCGCTTGGTTTGTTTTCATACCAATACCAATCTCCATCCATATCCATAGATAAATAATTAGCCCAGCTGGGCGCGTCTTTCCAGTTCGGTTTCATGTTATTCGTCCTCCAAATTATCACTAATCAACTTCGCGTAACCAGCAATATCAACCCAACTATCAGAATAATTCGGGTCGCCATTGAGAATGCGGCCAATCTTGTGCTGAATCATTTCTAATGCTTCACGTTGCGGTGGTGATAGTCGAGTCCATCCATCAGTAGATTGCATTACACCTTTTAATGACTGCATGATGAATGCGCCATCTTCAAACTCACCATATCGGCTACCGCGCTCTGCTAGTGTTGCCTCAATTGATGCGTCAAACCGAGCCTTTGCTAGTTGCTGCTCTGCATATTCTGAGGGAGCAACCCCTTCTTTGCTGGGCAGGTTGACATATTCTTTCTTCACTTTACTTTTCCTCATTTTTGTAATGACTGGCTATGGCATACGCCATTGTCATTGCCCCTAGTTTGCTGAGGATAACAGAGTTATCACCAATTGAGATCTCAACATCACCATTGCTACACTCGGCAACCTCAATTTCGTCGCCGTTTACCTGATTGCATTGCGCTGTAAAAAATACGTCAAACATGGCTTTTCCTTTTTTGTTTCGTTAAATGACAGCGCTACTATAACAGCGCGCTTTGCTTTATAATGTGATGACTGTCACAGATTTAGGATAAGGCAAAATGAAAAAATTTACTCAACTGGATAGCGGGATAATTGTCCCGTCATCCAGGACCGAGATA
>JBFHVK010000615.1:0-1074 GCA_041589615.1 Gammaproteobacteria bacterium
AATTGGTCCACCAGTCGTAGATCCACTCGTTGCTGAACAGGTTGAAATTCAGGCGAAGTACGAAGGCTATTTAAATCGGCAGCAGGACGAAATCGATAAGGCACGTCGTTACGAAGAAAAGATAATCCCTGAAGAAATCGCGTATGATCAGGTGAAGGGCTTATCCAATGAAGTGCGGCAGAAATTAATCGACCATCGACCCGCGACTCTAGGGCAGGCAGGGCGAATATCGGGTGTTACACCGGCAGCGATTTCGTTACTACTGGTGCACCTTAAAAAGCACAGCCATTCCTGATCGGGAAACCCTGTAATAAATAAGATACGTATGGAACAACTGTGGTTTTTAAAACGCAGAAAATATAACAATGAGGGATGCATGCGAAGTTTTTTAGTTTCTGTCTTTATTCTCTCTTCAATTTTTATCCAGAGGGTAGAAGCCTTGTCACTTTTTAATATTGGAAAAACCTGTGTCTTTTCAGAAGTCCGTTTGCAGGTGCTGTCAAATGGCGAGCCTGTTGCAAATGCATTGGTCACCCGTCAATGGGACTGGAACGACCGTAAGAAAGATGAAAATAAGACTGATGAAAATGGCATAGTTACATTTCCTGCAATCTATGAATCATCGGTTTCAAGACTGCTACCAACCGAGCTGGTCATCGGGCAGCAGCTTTCTGTTTCAGTGAATACAGAAGAAAAAGTAATCTGGACTAACTCGAAGCGTGAGCCAGAAGAAAATAGTGAGTTTGGTGGTAAGACTTTTGATGTGGTTTGTGAATTAACCGATGAAGAAGTTCTGATTGAAGATTATGGTTCACTAATGGTGACAATGTGTAAACTGAAGTAAGGGAGTAATAAATATGTCAGGAATGGAGTTGAGGCCTAAATTTGCGGCAGAGCTTGCATCAAATGTTTACCTCATAAAAGACGAGTTTTCACGTAAGGGTTTTATACTGAAATATAAAGATACCTTTTCAATCGATAATGACTCGATGGTGCAGGCGACGACCGGTGGATATATAGTCAGGAAAAAGCATGTGATGGCTTTTTTAACTGTCGGCAAAGGACAATATGAAG
>JBFHVK010000616.1:0-1073 GCA_041589615.1 Gammaproteobacteria bacterium
CCTGGATTTCACTTCGCCTCTCTCCCTGGATACAGAAACGTATTAGCGCAACAGGCCTGAATATTTTTACCCGTATTATGGGTTTAATTCTGGCTGCTATTGCGGTTGAATATATTGCTAATGGCCTGAAGGGGCTGTTTCCTGCACTGGCTTGAGCGATGTAAACGTTCATTTGCTCGTGACAGACCATCGTTTTTCTCATTCCTTTCATTGAGCTCAGAGCATCGCTTTTTAATTTCTTTTACTCGGGGACAGACCGTCGCTTTTTACGCTCTGTCCCCTGTGTTTGCAACCACGCGAGTATTAGAACCCGATAAATGGGCAAGATTGATTTCTATGGTATCACAACAGGGGTCAGAGCGCCGGAAAGCGGCGGTCTGACCCCGAGCAAAGGGAATCAGAAGACACCGGCCATTAACCCACACTATAACCCCCACTAGGGGCATCATAAATAAGCTTGATTTGTCCACCCTGTTCGCTTGGGTCATTATCATTCACCACAAAATTATTAAAGTTTCCTGAGAAACTCTGCCTGCTGTATCTTTTTCTGAGTGATAGAAACTCTAATAATCTTCAAGAATTACTAACAAAATGTGGGATGAGGATTACAAATGAGCGCAAAAAACGCCTTTTATGCACAGTCTGGCGGTGTAACCGCTGTTATTAACGCATCAGCCTGTGGCGTTATCGAAACCGCACGCAAGCACCCGGATAAAATTGCCAATGTTTACGCCGGTCGAAATGGCATTATTGGTGCTCTGGAAGAAGATTTAATCGACACAAACCTCGAATCAGCAGAAGACATTGCAGCCTTAAGACACACGCCCTCAGGTGGTTTTGGCTCCTGCCGTTTTAAACTGAAAAGCCTGGAAGATAACAAAGCCGAATATGAACGTCTGATCGAAGTATTCAAGGCTCACAACATCGGATATTTCTTCTACAACGGCGGCGGTGATTCTGCCGACACCTGTTATAAGGTATCCCAGCTATCTGAAAAGATGGGTTTCCCGGTACAGGCCATTCATGTACCCAAAACAGTTGATAACGACCTGCCTATCACCGATAACTGCCCA
>JBFHVK010000617.1:0-1071 GCA_041589615.1 Gammaproteobacteria bacterium
GCTTTCTTCTTAGCTTCTCGGCGTGGAGGTATTTTGTAGCATGTGATGCTGGCCTCTCTGAGAAATCTCGGTGCAATTCCCCACGAATAGTAAATATCACGGCATATATCTTCTCTGGCATATCCATCTATCTATTCCTCTCTGCCTTTTCACAGGCGATAGCGAAGCAATCCACACAAACCACGAATATTAACCTCATCACTCATTCCCTAATACTTCGTTTAACAGCTCTTTCAGCTTGTCTAGTTTTTCGATGTGCCAATAGCAAGTAATGCCCGTCTTATCAATTAGCCTTGCCGACTCAGCGTTAGCAAATAGACTACCTATTGCCTCTTGACCCCCTAGAGCCTCTACAAGCCTCTCACGCGTTTTCTCTTTATATTCATGCAGCTCAATAGCTAAGGCGTGGTTAGCCTCTCTTAACTTCCTGGCATCAGCAGGCGTGCAGCCTTCTGGAATACCATCAAGATCAACATCATCAACAGCATCGGCTTGCATTTCATCGTAATAATCTGGCATATCCATCTACCTATTCCTCTCATTCATATCTACCGCCCCTCATCTAGTTCTTTATCCCGCTTTGCACCACGATAGCAGGCCCATTTATCCCAACAAATGCAGCTTTCTAGTCCGTCATATCTAACCCAGTAAAAGTGAGTTTGATCTGCATTAAGCATAAGCGAATAACCGCTAGGCATGACCTTTATTCCCAACATGCCATCGGCACAAGTAGCGCCTACCGATTCATGATCCTCTATGACTTCGGCAAGGCTTTCGTATAATACGACTCTCACCTCCCATCCTCCAATTCTTTACACCTGGTAAATTAAGAATACCCTCTGCACTTGTGCGATCTGGCTCGTTCTCTGTCGGAAAATCAATCAGCTTTCACAGTCGCTACCCCTTACGGGTTCTCCAATAGGCTAGGCCCTAGAGTCTCGCTATTGCTTCAACTATTGACACCGTCTTAGTTCGTCCACTTTCCCAAGCTTCCCTTTTGCGTTTACCTAGCAGGTTTCAAGGGGTACAGAGGGCATTCTTAAACTATTTGCCTTCATCCTGTTCTAAACA
>JBFHVK010000618.1:0-1070 GCA_041589615.1 Gammaproteobacteria bacterium
CCTCAACCGAACCAATTGCATTACGATTCCCCTTGTGAATACTTGCAGTTTCAAGCTTGATATTAAATACAAGCTCTGCCTTAAGCGATTTTGCCTCTTCTTTCATACGCAGTATTGCTTCACGACGCGCTCTGTCAAGTAGAGATTCATACGACATTACAGGCCCACCAACCAGGTAGCGTAAACCTGCAAGGAACTGCTTAAAGTAATCGACAGAAACTACTACACTACCCGTTACTAACTGGCTGTCATAATCAGGCTTTCCATATGGTGGGATACGTGAGGCAATTACAGGAATATTGCGCAGGATGAGCTCACGACGGCGTATCGATGCATAGTGCTTCTTCTCTGCATAACGGCCAAATCCATAACCGAGTAGAAGTAGAGATATAAGAATAATGATATCAATCATAATTACTCCAGTATAACCGCTGTTCCATAAGCAAACAGTTCAGCAGCACCCGCAGCCACGCTGGATGTTGAAAATCGTACATTCAATACAGCATTGGCACCGACTGCTTCTGCCTGCTGAATCATGCGGTCATAGGCCTCCTGTCGAGATTCTTGCAATAGTTCGGTATAGCCTTTAAGCTCACCACCGAAAATATTCTTCAATCCGGCCATAATATCCCTGCCAACATGCTTGGCTCGAACCGAACTACCCTGAACAAGTCCAAGATGTTTCTGAATACGCTTACCAGGAATTACTTCGATGTTCGTTACAATCATACACTGATCCCTTAACTAGTCTTACATCTATAATATACAGATAATACGAAAAATCACTCAGCTAAGCCAATCTTTCATTTACGTTTTAAATCGGCCGGGTAATTACGAGTTTATAACGAATAATAATCCCTGATAATCTGCCAGGCTTCATCTGCTGTTTCGGCGTATTGAAATAGTTCCAGGTCTGAAGCCTCAATCGTACCTTCATCCACCATAACATCAAAATTAATCAGTCGCTCCCAGTACTCACGTCCCAGCAGTATGATGGGGACCGGTTTAATTTTACCGGTCTGGATTAATGTCATTGTCTCAAATAATTCATCAAGAGTACCAAAGCCACC
>JBFHVK010000619.1:0-1069 GCA_041589615.1 Gammaproteobacteria bacterium
AAATTTCATGCATAATCTTTCCATCTGACCATCCACCAGGAAATTCACTTTTTCCTGGCTTACCAGTTCCGGGCCTATGCCCGCCACCAGTCGCATCTCCATCTAAAATGTGCTTAGTACGCTTTTTACTAGCAAGGTTTACGTAGTCTGAACCACCTTTTCCTCCAGCCTTTGTAACATTAGTGTATTAGAGACGTTTTTTAATCTCCTTAATAAGCTCTTCAGGCTTATACATAACCTGCTTCTCAAGCCCCTGAATATCTTGCTCGCTAGCAGGCTTCATTTCGCCTTTGTAATAAATGCGGTACTTATCTGGATTTATTATGTCTCGGATATATTGAGGTGAAGGCCAACTCTCATCATCGTTATCGAAAGGAATGTTCCCAATAATCTTCCATTTTCCATTTGCAATATTTGTGTCGAATACGCCAGCCTCAAACAAAACATCCTTACTGGCTAGCAGCCCCAGTTCCACCGCCTCTTTAGCCGCTAAATTGTATATTGCTATCGAAGCGTCCCGCAGCAGACGACCAAAAACAAAAACACCATCACCAAGAGGTATCATAACTATATCGCCGATTCCGTATTTAGTTTTGGCCATTCTTATTCTCCAAATGCTTTTTTAGCAGCGTCCATGTAGATATCTTTCTTTTTATTGTTCGGCCCTACACCGTTTATTTGGTCAGTTGCTAACCCCTGTTTTCTAAGAGATTCTATGACCTGTTGCTCTCTCCCGCGAATAGCTGCATAAGAGTCTGAAACCTGATCTGGCTGTAATTCACCGAGATTTCGGTGGTGTCCAGCTTTACGCTTATCCAAAATTTGTTTAGGCGTCATGACGCAAGAACCACTACAACGCCCGGCATAGATCTTTCCAGGGTTATCAAGATCTTTAGCTGTGTATGTTACGTACTTCTTGCCTGTCGTGTTTGTAACATCTTTTGCAGTTTCAGCTAGTTTTTCAGCACGCTTGATTTTTAAACCTATACCAACACCTGGAATCGGACTAGCTACGCCAATTGCGCTATCTAGAACATCCATAGCAGCAGCGCCAACACCATGTCCTGAA
>JBFHVK010000620.1:0-1068 GCA_041589615.1 Gammaproteobacteria bacterium
GGCACACATGATAAGCACCCTGAACTGTGTGGGCGTTGCATTGATAATGTAGACGGTGATGGCGAAGCAAGACACTATGCATAATTCATCACCATTAACAGTAATGCGCTGGGGCTGGATTACCTTGCTGGTTATCGCTTTGGACCAGGCAACCAAGTTACTTGCAGATAACCTGTTGCAGTATCATCAACCGATTGAGATTATGCCTATGTTTAATCTCACACTACTTTATAACAAGGGCGCCGCATTTAGTTTCCTTGCAAACCAGGGCGGCTGGCAGCGCTGGTTCTTTCTTATCCTGACTACCGCCGTTAGTATTTTTCTTTACCTATGGCTGCGCAAACTTAAAAGTCATCAGGTTTTACAATACAGTGCACTCGCCCTGATACTGGGTGGCGCAATTGGCAACCTTATCGACAGGGCAATTTATGGTCATGTCATCGATTTTATTGATGTCTATTACTCTCAGTATCACTGGCCTGCGTTCAATATTGCTGATTCCGCCATTTTTGTCGGCGCCATCCTGCTAATTTATGACACATTGAAGAATCCTCATGAAAAAAGTTAATTCCGATAGCACGCTCCTTTTGCTCTTTAAAATGGAACTCGAAGACGGCACTGAAATTGAATCTAATTTCGATGACGAGCCCATTGAATTTAAAATTGGTGACGGCAGCCTTACCATAGGCATGGAAGATGCCCTCATCGACAAATCAATTGGTGAAACGGTTTCTGTCACACTGGGACCTGACATGGCATTTGGTATGCCCGATGAAAATAACATCCATAGCATGCCCATAGATGACTTCCCGCCAGACATGTCGCCAGAAGAAGGGCAGGTCATTGCTTTTGATGGCCCTGATGACAGCGAAATACTCGGCACCATCACAGAGGTCGGTGACAAAGAAGTCAACGTCGATTTTAGCCACCCCCTCGCTGGTCGCGTTATCAAGTTCACCGCAAAAATTACTGATATTGTATAGGCACTATGAAAATACAACTTGCTAACCCACGTGGATTCTGTGCCGGTGTAGACCGTGCCATTGAAATTGTTGAAAGAGCACTGGA
>JBFHVK010000621.1:0-1068 GCA_041589615.1 Gammaproteobacteria bacterium
TAATCGCTTTCTTCCCCGGGTATAGGACAGAATAGCCTCTGCTGCCTCGGCACTCACAAGATCATCATCAGCCGCACGCACCGCCATCAGTGGCAGCTCACAGTCTCTCATGCACTCCTGCATATCAAATGACCTGACATCCTCCACAAATGACGGCTTAACCGAATATGCCTTGCCAGCCACCCATATCTGAGAAGGCTTTCCCTGCTCTAGTTCCGCCATCGCAGGTCCGAAGTGATGCAGTACATGGGAGGGAATGGCCGGAGATGCCAGGGTAATAACACCCTGCAATGACTGAAGCTCTGTGAAACCCGACTGGGAAGCTGCCAGGCTCGCGGTTCCTCCCATACTATGCCCCAGTAGCAGACTCACAGGGCGAAAATGCGTCTGCACAAAGGCGGCCGCTCCCTGGATATCTCGCAGCATGCTGCGAAAGTGGCTCTCCTCAAAACTGCCCTCACTTTCACCCAGACCACTGAAATCAAACCGCAGCACCGCGATACCCGCCTGTGCCAGCCCTCTACTCATACGAGCCGTGGTTAATGTTTGCCGGGTACATGTGAAACAGTGGCTGATAATCGCATAATGCCTGGGCTCTACGCCCTCCGGAAAGTCCAGCGTGCCTGCTATTCTGTTACCCTGATAACCTGGAAAGCTCACTGCCCGTGACTGTATTTTATGGTTTTGAGACTCATTGTCTGCCGTCATATTCTATTTTTCCGCCATTGTGATGCTATCAGTCGCTAAAATGCCTCATTAATCAGTCGATAATATCTGCATTTAAACTCATATAAATCAGAAACTTATCTCATTCTAAAGGCGATTCCATCACATTTCACTTAAATAAGTAAAATTAATTCACAAATTCACCCTGCTAGGGGTTTAATTGCTACATAAACTTACTATATAATCACGCCCTAATTGAGGCAGGTCAAAAACTAATCCCTGAATCAATTAATTCTATATCTGTAACTGTCCACAAAATAAAAACGAGAAGGGCCGTTAGAAATACAGAATTTTTATTACTTTTTAAGGAAACTTCCAGATGTCTAACTCAGCAAAAGACCA
>JBFHVK010000622.1:0-1066 GCA_041589615.1 Gammaproteobacteria bacterium
ACGATCCTGAAGTAAGCTGGCAGGCTAGCCTGCTTACTAGCCTGGAAGTTATTAATAATCAAGAACTTAATAAACACACCAGCCAGCCATACCGGCCCCTGAATATCGACTAGAAAAATCACTCTCCAGCACTTCCAGTTAAAATCAGGCTCTATTACAAATTAGTGATCATCAATATTCTTAATATATTCTATTGACAACTTTTAGTCAGACGACTATCTTATTTTAAGGGCGCCGTCCCGATGCAGATAACTACATCAACACTCAGAAAAATTAAAAACACTGTTCAATCGCAGTGACTATAAGGAGAACCACATGAGTATCAGCAATGCACAAATCGATCAAACCAGCTCTATCGAACCCCCAATGACACAGGAACAACTAAATCACTGGTTTGACCAGCGTTTTGAAGAACGCTTGAGACAGACAGAAAAAAATCACACGCCGTCAATGAGCATCATTGCAACCAAAGGCACAATGGACTGGGCCTACCCCCCGTTCATTCTCGCCTCTACAGCAGCCGCACTTGGCTGGGATGTTTCAATCTTCTTTACCTTCTATGGTCTTGAACTGCTCAAAAAAGATCTAAAGCTGGAAGTTAGCCCCCTGGGTAACCCTGCAATGCCGATGAAAATGCCCTTTGGGCCTCAGTGGCTACAGAATATAGATATGAAAATTCCCAACGTCATCATGGGTAATGTGCCGGGTTTTGAGTCTATGGCTACGGCCATGATGAAAAAGACAACACAGAACAAGGGCGTGGCAAGCATTGGAGAATTACGCAGTTTGTGTCTTGAGGCAGATGTCAAAATGGTTGCCTGCCAGATGACCGTCGATCTGTTTGGATTCAGGCAGGGAGATTTCATCGATGAAGTAGATGACTGGGTTGGTGCAGCAAGCTTTCTGCCGACGGCACAAAAATCTGATGTAAGCCTGTTTATCTGAACCGTTTGAAGGAAATTAATTATGAATAAAGCCAGTAAAGCCGTACGCCTGTTTTTCTTTAACACCAGTCTGCTAGCCGCACTCGCAATCTGGCTGAGTGGTTTCCAAAATGTCCACTGGC
>JBFHVK010000623.1:0-1062 GCA_041589615.1 Gammaproteobacteria bacterium
GGTTTGGTACCTCGATGTCGGCTTTTCCTATCCTGGTCCTGCAGCAGGGGCCAAGGGTGAGGCTGCTCGCCTATTAAAAGGGAACATGAGCTGGGTTTAGACCGTCGTGAGACAGGTCGGTCTCTGCCTGATGGAAGCGTGAATATTTGAGGGGAAGTTGCTCCGAGTACGAGAGGAACAGAGCAGCGTGGCCACTGGTGTACCGGTTGTCTGATAAGGCAGGCCGGGCAGCTAAGCCATGTGAGCTAAGTGCTGAAAGCATCTAAGCACGAATCTCATCCCGAGACAAGATATTCTTTCGTAAGATGAAGGTCGGCAGCAGAAGACTGCGTTGATAGGAAGGTGGTATAGATCACAAGCTTCGGCGAGTGGTGAGCCAGCCTTTACTAATAGACCAACACACCGGTTCAGCCACTTACATAGAGACTATGCGCGATGATTCATATTTTAATTCAAACTAGCGGAAGCTATACACGACTATGTTACTTTTTTAAAAATTATACATCCAGTAATTTTTTTCTGTACTGTAATAAGAGGCATTTTTTACAAATGCAATCATCATAATCAATCTGTTTTTCATTAATCGCTGGTTCATCCATACACCAACATGTTTCATTTTCTGTACAATCAAAACCGTCTCCACACGTAATGCATATTTTTTCCATGCTTGTTGTTGTATACTCTGATTAAAAAGATCATATGCTAACTATTTTTTATACAAAAATGCTGAGTAGAGCAGGGGAAAAAAATTCCCTACTCTTCTTTGATAGGTTTTATTTTTTTTATGCGTAAAATCTGGTTAGACCATTATTCACGCGTTTGGCTCTTTTTTTTTCGCCACATACTATACGATGATCATGATAATAGGTAGCTGTTTGTCCGATTCAAAAAACATCATGCTTTTACAAATCTTGAATTTTTTCCAAAAACCTTATCATCTATGAAATTATGGACAGTTTATGGATGCTGAAACCGCAGCAGAGAAAGTTCTTAAAATGAGCCCCTCTATTCGTGTAGTCACAATCTTAGACATGAATGGAAAGCTTGTTTATCATGCAAGGA
>JBFHVK010000624.1:0-1058 GCA_041589615.1 Gammaproteobacteria bacterium
AACCTGAAATCCGCATTTTGGCGGATTTCAGGCGCACCTCGCCTATGCGAAAAGGTATTTCTTGACGATTAGTAAGTTGGTAAAGCCCGATAAAAGAAAGAGTCTCTCTGTATTCTTTGCAAGCCCCTTATATCGAACCTTGTCATATCCGAATACTCGCTTTATGTATCTGAATGGATGCTCTACTTTAGCTCGCATTTGGGCCTTAATAAGTTCGGTCGCAGCTAAATAACTGCCATCTTCAAGTTGGCGACGCTTTCCTGGGCGCATGGCAACCCACCAATCGACCTTTCTGTCCTTATGCTCGTCACGCTTTTCGACCCCTTGATAGCCTGCATCTGCCCAAACTCTCTCTTCTTCACCATGAAGTAACGCAGCAGACTCAGTAATATCATGGGCATTCGCGGACGTTGTAGATACGCTGTGGATCAGCCCTAAAGCATCATCAACGCCAATGTGCATCTTCATACCAAAATGCCACTCGTTTCCTTTCTTGGTTTGATGCATCTCGGGGTCGCGTTTACCGCTCTTGTTCTTTGTAGAGGAAGGCGCAGATATGATGGATGCATCAATAATGCTGCCTTCCTTCAGGATAAAACCTTCAGAATTGAGGTATTGATTGATTTCAGCAAAGAGCTTTTGACCCAGATTGTGTTTCTCCAGCAAGTGACGGAAATTCAAGATGGTAGTTTCATCTGGAAGACGGTCGGCAATGTTCAGGCCAGCAAAGCGACGCATGGATGCCACCTCATACAAAGCATCTTCCATTGCCGGATCACTCAGGTTGTAGAACAGTTGCATGCAGTGAATACGAAGCATGGTTGATAGCGGATAGGGTTGACGACCACGACCATTCTTGGGGTAAAAGGGTTGAATCTTACTTTCCAGTCGCTTCCACGGAATGAGTAATTCCATTTGCTCCAGAAACTTTTCTCGACGTGTTTTTCTGCGTTTAAGGTCTTGTTCAGCGTCTGAAAATGTCAGTTGACTCATGATCTGGTTCCGAAAAAGAAGTTTCCGATATTTTACTAAAAGTGGCAGACTTGTTCAGAGCTTCC
>JBFHVK010000625.1:0-1057 GCA_041589615.1 Gammaproteobacteria bacterium
AAAAGTAAGGCGCCAGCAGGCGAACCTCTAAGATAAAATGACATAGTGAAGTTATGAGCTTGCAACACACAAAGCAAAAAACTCAAAACAACTGCCAGTAATCCAGCCCATTGCCAGCCATCACCTTCCGCCTCACCAGTTTCCCCAATGCCACATTGAGAAAATTATTACGCGGAATAAAATCAATCGCCTGACGTCGTCGCTCACCAATGCACTGTTTAAACTTATTCAGCCCCGGATGCTGGCGATCAACCCTTAAGCCTTTTTTCATAACATACACACTACGCTGGCGGTTCTGCATATACCACTCAACATAGGCCAGGTTCAAAAACACATCACCATCAAAGGTTTCATCACTCGCCACCACTCTGCACAGTTCAACACCAGCAGGGTCGCCCGTTAAAACCAGGGCAAGGCCCAGGTAGGATGCATATTTATTGTGGTAGAAATCATCAGCGGGTGATTGCTGGTATGCGCATTTAAAGTTGTGCAGCGCCTGAGATACCGACTCGTCTTTTAGAAGAGTAAGCCCCTCGACGAAATGCTGACAATGCTGAATACTGACTTTACTGTCTGAATAGAGTGTCATTTTCATATCCTTATAATTATTTTAGTCTGGCTAAACACACTGCTAAAATCATGGGCGAAACCCGCGCCCAGTGAAAATATATTACCCAGCCTCACATCTACAATTTGTTAAGCCGTTCACAGAGCGGTTAATTCCATTTATGGCTAGTACTGGTAAGCTCATCACAGTACGTTCCCTCCTTCGGACACAGTTACTCTAACAATTACTACCCTGTGGGGACAGAATCAAATTCTGTCCCCTGTATTTGCAACCACGCGAGTGTTAGAACCCATCATTAGCCCCCATAAAGCGGGCAAGATTGATTTCTGTGGTATCACAACGGGGGACAGAATTTGATTCTGTCCCCATAGAGTGGCAGGGTTGTAGATAGAGTGCTCAAGCGATATTGACCTGGCAGCCGGGCTTTATATTTAGCCATCACAAAGCCCACCCTCGCTGAGTCAAAATGAGTTAAAATAACCTTTTCAT
>JBFHVK010000626.1:0-1052 GCA_041589615.1 Gammaproteobacteria bacterium
ACTAAAAACACAGCACTCTGCAAACACGCAAGTGGACGTATAGGGTGTGACGCCTGCCCGGTGCCGGAAGGTTAATTGATGGGGTTAGCCCTCGGGCGAAGCTCTTGATCGAAGCCCCGGTAAACGGCGGCCGTAACTATAGATTGTTGTAGTTACGCAAATAAACCTGGCTATATGCTGGAAACTCCGGTGTATCCTCTGGTACTCGTCTCAATTACGAGGCAGTGACAATCCAAGGGGTGCGGACAATCAGCAGGAAAGGTTCCTGACCATGGCTTCTCTAGACACCAACAGCATTCCCGAGCATATCGGTTATTACCTTGCAGGTTTTGCCGATGGCGAAGGAAGCTTCAATCTCTCGTTTCGAAAGCGCAAAGATTATTCCATGCCGTGGAAAATCTCTTTGTGTTTCAATGTGTCTCAGAGGGATAAAGTCATCCTGGCTTTATTCAAAAGACATTTGAAATGCGGCACGCTCCGAACTCGAGAAGATGGTGTCTGGTATTTTGAAGTCAACAACTTCGTTGCGATTGAGGAAAACGTAATTCCGTTTTTTAATCGATTTGGTTTCTTGTCTGCGAAAAAGAAGCGCGATTTCTCGAAGTTCAAGCAAATCGCTCAGATTATTCGCGGTGGAAGTCATCTTAGTGAATCCGGAATTTGTAAAATTCTCGAAATTCGCAAAGGCATGAATGATGGCGGCGCAGGAAGAAGAAAATATTCCGACGCCGAGATCATCAGGCTCGTGAAGCGGTCAGGAAAATCCTCAGAGACTACACGCCAGGCATCTGCAAATCGAATCACCGATGCCGTCTGATTTGCAGTAAAGGTATAGTCCGATCTGCATAGCGATATGCAGGATTCAGGCAACTCGCTATGGCTTGAATCTAACCGGTTTGCGAGCTCAGACCGGGGATAACAGACCGAACGGTCCTAAGGTAGCGAAATTCCTTGTCGGGTAAGTTCCGACCTGCACGAATGGCGTAACGATGGCCACGCTGTCTCCACCAGAGACTCAGTGAAATTGAATTTGCTGTGAAGATGCAGTGTAC
>JBFHVK010000627.1:0-1051 GCA_041589615.1 Gammaproteobacteria bacterium
ATCCTCCAGTTCATACTCCGCTGCTGCCTCTGATAACTCAGCATCGCTACGCTCCTGCCAGGCGACAAAGTCTTCGACCAGAAACCAGTCACCATGACACAAGCGACAACGATGAGAACGAAGACCATCTTCGAGAAAGCCGGCTTTAAGTGCGTCTTTTTTACAGCTTGGGCACTTCATTACGCGCTCCTTGGTTGTCTTCTTTATCCATAATTAAGGCAGTCAGGTTAACACCTTCTGATATATCAATCGCCCTTAAACTGATCCGCAACCGATAATTGCCAGCATATCAGACAACGCCTGGCCCCAACGATTAATGAAAATGGCGTGTATAGACAAAAATCGCCGTACGATGTCGCTACATAACAATACTGATTCAGGAAGATTATGCAGGTTTATCGGTGGGTAAAGCCGCAGATAAATAGTGATAACTCACAGACAGCACTGCGACGCCCCAAAAAGCCGCACCACCATGCAATATCATCTGAACTACCTTGAGAACCAGATGGTTATCCGGAATAAAAGTACAGAGCACATGCACCAGTAACGGCACGCTATTCACTGCAACAAACAAGCTCAGACTATTACCCGCCGACATGCGCCAGGCAAGACCCAATCCCATTCTTTTATTTCCAGTCGCCACTGCTGGCAACAGCAACGAATACCGTGTCCCGACGTACAAGATAAGCGCCTGAGATCCGAAATACATAGGTGGGAGGACATCTGACGATTCGACAGCAAATAATTTTGTCAGTGCCGTACCAGAGATAAAGAGAGGAATAGAAAAAATCATCCCCACCATCGAAGCACAGAAGCCAACCAGAACAAAGTTAAGCGCATAGCTTTCTTCAGTACCAATACTTCTGAACAACCCTAGATTTTGAAGCGTGTCTGGACCTCGAATAAAGAGATTATGACAACGCACGGCTGCAAGTACTGTGAGCACTATAAACAGCAACATAACAGCTAGTACCAGAATCCCCTCGGTAACAGAATCGTCCGAGTAGGGATAGAGTTTGTGAGCAGCTATAAAAATTGTGATCAAGGACAG
>JBFHVK010000628.1:0-1047 GCA_041589615.1 Gammaproteobacteria bacterium
CCACCCGGTAGTTCATCAAACTCGGGAGTGAAGGCAATGCGTGTCAGGTAAAACCAGCACAGGATTAAAAAGGTGACTGAAATGGGTGTTGCGAAAATCATCCATTGCAGGAAGCTGATATCTATCGAGTACTGATTTTCAATGACGCCAGCGAGTATTGCATTAGGTGGTGTACCAATCAGCGTCGCCACGCCACCAATGGATGCAGAATAAGCGATACCCAGCATTAAAGCGGTAGAGAAAGTTGAGTTCTCGCTGGTAGCAGATGCAGCAGTCGCCTGTTTGGCTACGGCCATGCCAATAGTTACCATCATCATCGCTGTGGCAGTGTTGCTAATCCACGCAGACAGAAAAGCGGTTGCAATCATAAAGCCAAGGATAATCTGTGATGATGAGGTGCCGACGAGTAATATTGTGCTGAGTGCAATTCGCTTATGAAGGTTCCATTTTTCAATGCTGAGCGCAATCAGGAAACCGCCCATAAATAAAAATATTAGTGGATGTGCATAAAACCCTGTTGTTTTTGCGATGGGCATAATGCCAAACAATGGAAAAAGTACAATAGGCAGTAATGCAGTGGCTGGTATTGGAATGGCTTCGCTTATCCAGAAAGTTGCCATGAGTACAGCCACAGCTGCTACCTGCATGCTGCCCTCGGGCATGTCGCTTGCGGGTGGAAGTGTCAGCAAAATCAGAAATAGTGCTGGTCCGAGAAACAGCCCTGTTATTTGTCGTGTGTTTATGGTGTGGGGCACATTGGCTTCCCGTGAATATCTGGTGTGTTTATATTTTTATTAAAGCGATTTAAATATTGCTGACAGGCTATTCCTGCTCAGCAATAAATACATTTCGTCCATCGATAATTGTGCGAACAACCTGGCCAGTAAAGTTCCAGCCATTGAAGGGTGTGTTTTTACCATGGCTTAGCATAGTGTCTATGCTGAGTGTCCATTCCCTGTCAGGATCTATAATGCACAGGCTCGCCGCTGAGCCGGCAGAAAGTTGACCGGTTGGTAGGCCGAGTACCTTGGCAGGATTACAGGTCAG
>JBFHVK010000629.1:0-1030 GCA_041589615.1 Gammaproteobacteria bacterium
GAAGCCGTACTGTCTACTCGCCTTAACATTGCCGCCACGGTACCCTCCGGTTGCAACCTGAAAAGCAGTATATCCAATGTACTGCTCGTGTTCTCCTGTCCGGTTTCAGCCGCTCGTCGGCCTGGCCCAGGCGGCGATTAACGGCCTGTTCTGTTGAAAAACTCGAAAAAAATGTAAAGCTGTTTATCTGCAGAAATCCAAAACATCCTGAACTCCGCACAGTACTTGACCGGTAAGCTCACCAATGGCCCTGTCGGACGAGATCGTTATAAATAAGTCTCCCCCCGTATACTAACTATTTGAATTCGTTACATCGAAAACAATTTTCCCGCAAAGAAAATTTTCGAGTTTTTCAACAGAATAGGCCAACAACGGACGCCCAGAGTTTTGCAAAGGGCGACAAAAAACGACCTTAAGGAGATCCTCGTCTTCGCGTCAATTAACACTACTAGACTAGCGGCAGGTAGTCGGCATGCCTGGTAGCAGATTGTGACGGATCGACCGGCTCGCAGGGAGTATATTGGGCGTGCCGGCAGAAGTCAGTCAGATTTCGGATGTTTCAGAACAGGGTGTCGTTGTTAGTATCTTCCTTTTCTTGGTGGAATAGTGAAAATTAGGGTGTTAATTCTTCCTATACTTAACACGCTGGCGGAGAAGCGTCGGATAATGAAATTACCCAGACGTCGCCCGAAGTTCGCAAAATTCTGGACGCCACCAATTTTGGTAAATTGTTTAAATTTTCTCGGCTCTGCCAATGATCAATTACAATGAAAAACGGACCTCCCCCCGTATGCCCATCGATTGTGATCTCAGGTATTCTGTCGTCGGTGATGATCGTGATTTCGAGGGAAAGGTGATCAACCTGAGCGACACGGGGATTTTATTTACCTCGAGGCAAAAACTCGAGGTCGGAAGCCTGCTCACGCTGGTACTCACGGCGAACCAGGCTAAAACGCCGCCCATGCATGCTACCGTCAAGGTGACACGGGTTACTAGCCAGCGAGTGCAGTACGAGGTAGCCTGTATCATC
>JBFHVK010000630.1:0-1028 GCA_041589615.1 Gammaproteobacteria bacterium
ATCCACCCGTCCACCTTCAAGAACGGTAAATAAACTAGTCAGGAAAATAGCGGTATTATCTGACTCAATGTTTGAGATAGACGACTTTACATCAGTGAGGCGGGACGCTATTTCTAGCATGGCCCTACGCCGTAGGATGCAAGCTAACGGGTTTTCTATTGGTGATTTATCCGTAGACGTTAATTCTGGTTATACGATTGATACAACGGGTTCTAACGACCTGTTTGACGCTACAAACATGACAGCATTGGAAAACCAAAGGGCGAGCATTGTGGTTATCCGAGGCGGCACAAATGATGTTATTCAGGAATTAACAATAGACTCGACGTGGTTTACCAATTTCAAAACCCAATTAACCACTATTCTAGGGTGGGATGCCACAGAGGCTATTGTTGTTAGTTCTGTACCCGGACAGTCAGTGTGTAATTCTGTTGCGCACAATGCAACACGCCAAGCCAATTTATTACAAATAAATGACTATATGTCTCAACTTCCAGCATGGAACAGTAAAGTATACTTCCATGATGCCTATACAGAATTGGGCGGTGAATCCCCGGCTGATGACGTGTTTCTAGGTCAAGAGCTAGGGAATAATAATAATGTCCATTTCGCTGGTAAAGGACACGAGATCAACGGGACTGGATTGGCTGATTTCATATTAGAGAATATTTTGTGATATTCGACGGATTACTATTTAACAATAAACCCGATTTAAACTTAAATAGAATCCCACATATCAACGAAAACACCATATTTACCAATAATCAATTAGATGGAGTCAAGCTGAGAGACCGCATAAGAAACGCATCAAATGATCTTTACTTAATTGATGTGGAAAGCCCTAACTATAGGGATGAGATATGGAACGGCACAGGCTACGACATTAATCAACAGGCCAATTTAGATATTAGTATTGATTTATACAAACGTATCTCAGAAGTCATAAGGGACGAGAGGCCCGGTTTTAGGTTTGGGTTTTATGATGTCCTCCCACAGTTTAAGTATTGGCGGAGGTCATTTATCTGGAA
>JBFHVK010000631.1:0-1025 GCA_041589615.1 Gammaproteobacteria bacterium
AGGCCGACAATAATTCGTAAAGCACGATCTATACCACCGACATTACACATGATAATCACCTTTTTCAGAAGTTGAGAAACTATAAGTTGATTATCCGTCAGACACACCTGGTAGTATGTGATTAAGTCACACAGGTGAAATTAATTTTTTGGACCTTTATATTATCTGTGTTTCTGCTGTTTCGTGCAGACCCTGTGGGTTGATGATACTAATACTGCCCCTCTGTAATTCGAGCAGCTGCTGTTGTTCAAAAACCTTGAGTTGCCGACTAATTACTTCCCTGGCGGTACCGAGTTCTGATGCAATCGCCTGGTGTGTTGTTGTTATTAGTGATGAGTCCTGGCCCATTTTCAACAGCAGCCTTGCTAGTCGAATATCGATACGGCCAAAGCTGAGCTGTTCAACCAGTCCGATCACATCAGCGAGACGTTTAGCATACTGGTCAAACACCATCTTACGAAAAATTTCTGATTCGGCTAAGCCTCGATTAAAAATCTCACGAGGAATGGCCAGTGCTCGGGTTTCGGTTTCTGTAATGCCTTCAGCCGGGTATGGGTTTTTTGCAAACAGGCAGGCCGTTGTAAGTGTGCAGGATTCACCATCTGTGACACGATACAGAATGACTTCACGGCCGTTTTCAGCGCGACTGAAAACCTTTACAGAGCCGGAGATCACCAGCAGGTAGTTTGCGCAGTCATCACCCTGATGGAATACCGTTTGATCAGGTGGGACGGTAATCTGTTGTGCGTGTTCACGGATTGAGGCTAGTTCAGGCTGGTTTAGAAATTCGTTAAACAGGTCATCTGGCATTAGTTTCTGTACCAGTGCCGGTTGAGTACCTTAATGACCTTATCCGGATACACCCAGCGTCCAAGGCTGCCATTATAGCGCGCCAGTGCGCGACGGATATTTCCTTTTTCCATATCCAGGTAATACTTGAGAATGGTACACCCCATACGCAAGTTAGTGTCTATATCCATCAGGTTGTCATCTTGCTCGCCAATTTCATCCAGCCAGAAAGGCAT
>JBFHVK010000632.1:0-1024 GCA_041589615.1 Gammaproteobacteria bacterium
CATACCATGTCTTCAACATGGTGGGTTGCCCCATTCGGATACCTGCGGATCAATTCGTATGTGCCGATCCCCGCAGCTTTTCGCAGCTTATCACGTCCTTCTTCGCCTCTGAGAGCCTAGGCATTCCCCATACGCCCTTAACTAGCTTGTCGCCTATGCCTCGTATTCTATTTCGCTCTAAAAAAAGATATGCTCTCGCACATCCTCTTACTCTAAAAATTTAAATTCGTGTCTTTACAAAGTCTGTAGCTCTCAACTCAGTAGCCTAAACTAAAAAGTATCAAACCACAAACCCTATCCCAATATGTCAATGAACGTTACACTTACACTTCTCTTTGCCCCTAAAGGCGGTAAGTGGGCCCGTAAACGGGCCATAATTCTTAATCAAGCCAGTCGTTTTCGGAGTGTTGCTTACGCAACCAACCTCAAACTCCCATCTTGAAAGACTTTTAAACGTATCTTCACTCGTTAGAAAAGAATAAAGCAAGCTCTATCTTTTCTCTCGCTTCAGACACCGACCTTTAAAAGTCTTATCTGTGGAGAATATCGGAGTCGAACCGATGACCTCCTGCGTGCAAGGCAGGCGCTCTAGCCAGCTGAGCTAATTCCCCGTCTTTGAATCCCTGAAATTGAAGGCTACATGCCCCTTGTTTCAGTTGACGGTAGCTCCAACTTCCAGAATTTCCTTCTTTCAATGAACTTGTATTCAATGACGCCAACGCGCCACCTGGCTCCTTCGCTAAAAATGTCCACCGGACATTTTCTTAACGCTCGGCCCTGTAGTCTCAGGCAGACTCGAACTGCCGACCTCTACATTATCAGTGTAGCGCTCTAACCAGCTGAGCTATGAGACTGCATTAAAAAATAATGGTAGACAGCTAAGATCCTTTCTTCTTTAAAAAAGACATCAGAGAACCGCCTTGAAAGGCAGTTTACAATTGACCGCTTCTTACTTAAGTCAATGCATCAATTCTCTAGAAAGGAGGTGTTCCAGCCGCACCTTCCGGTACGGCTACCTTGTTAC
>JBFHVK010000633.1:0-1021 GCA_041589615.1 Gammaproteobacteria bacterium
ACTGTATTTTGCAGAGCGTGAGTTAAATCCAACCTTAGGTAGACGACGCTGTAGTGGCATCTGGCCACCCTCGAAGCCTACTTTATGAAAACCACCATTACGTGATTTCTGACCTTTATGGCCACGACCACAGGTTTTACCCGTACCAGAACCGATGCCACGACCGACACGTTTGGCTGTTTTACGGCTACCTGAATCAGGCTTAAGACTATTTAAATGCATCTTAAACTTCCTCCGCCTTAACCATATATGACACTTTATTAATCATGCCACGGTTTTCAGGCGTATCAATAACTTCATTCGAGTCATTAGTACGGCGTAGGCCAAGACCTTTAACACACGCCTGGTGTGATTTAAGGCGACCGATAGTGCTCTTTACTAATGTAACTTTGATTTTTTTCTGCGCCATGACGATTAACCTAATATCTCTTCAACTTTCTTACCACGCTTGGCAGCAATAGACTGAGGAGAACGCATTCTCTGCAGGCCATCTACTGTTGCGCGAACAACGTTGATAGGGTTACGAGTACCGTTAATTTTAGCCAGTACGTTTTTAACGCCAACCGCTTCAAATACTGCACGCATCGCACCACCTGCGATGATACCAGTACCTTCTGAAGCTGGTTGCATGTAAACATTTGCAGCACCATGCATACCATTCACAGGATGTTGTAATGTGTCATCCTTAAGGTGCACTTTTTTCATGTTCTTACGTGCTTTATCCATAGCTTTCTGGATAGCAGCAGGAACTTCCTTAGCCTTACCATAGCCAATACCAACAGTACCAGCACCATCACCAACTACTGTCAGTGCAGTAAAACCAAATTGACGACCACCCTTAACAACTTTAGCTACACGATTCACGGTAACCAGTTTTTCAATCAGATCGTCTTTGTTATCTCTTTGAGCTTCTGTATTAGTTGCCATAATAATTGCCTTTAGAATTCCAGACCATTTTCACGAGCAGCTTCAGCAAGAGCTTTAACACGACCGTGATATTTAAAACCAGAGCGATCAAATG
>JBFHVK010000634.1:0-1021 GCA_041589615.1 Gammaproteobacteria bacterium
CAGGGTTATCATGTGGCGAAGCCAATGCCACAGGAGGCATTTATTGAATGGATTAAACAGTTCAACAGTGGCCAGGTCGATAAGCAATAACTATTTATAATATATTGATTTTATTGTTTATATTGTTGTTTAAGCGGCTTTTATCCAGAGTGTACCTGTTTTATGAAAGTCAGTCGTAATCGTAGCGTTAGCTCCCGCCAGAAATATTTTCTCCGGTTGTACTCCCAGGACATCCTGACTATCCACATCTCAGGCAAATGTTAGTACTGCGCTATACAGGCCTGTTTTAAAGTAATCACCCGGCAGGCTTGAGGTTTTGCCCTGAAACGCGTAGAATGCGCGCCCTGGGACATTTCCCGGTTTTATTAACTCCTTGCTCTACTGGCAGCTGACAAGGCTGTATACAGAGGGCATTAACCGTAGGGAGCATACAATGCGTCATTACGAAATTGTGTTTCTGGTCCATCCTGACCAGAGCGAGCAGGTGCCAGCGATGATCGATCGCTACAAAGGCATTATCGAATCCAATGGTGGCAAAATTCACCGTCTGGAAGACTGGGGCCGCCGTCAAATGGCTTACTCCATCAATAAAATCCATAAAGCACACTATGTGTTGATGAACGTAGAATGTGGCGCGGAAGAGCTGGCTGAGCTTGAATCTGTGTTCCGTTTCAACGATGCAGTATTACGTAATCTGGTTATCAAGATGAAGCATGCGGTAACTGAGCCTTCACCACTGCTGAAGGAAGAAGACAACAAGAAGTCTTCAAGCCGTTCAGACAATGATGATGACAGCATTGATGATGACATTGATACTGATGAAGTTGAAGAAACAGAAGCAGCTGCTGAATAATTATTGAGAGGATATAAGCATGGCCTATTTTCGTCGTAAAAAATTCTGTCGTTTCACTGCTGAAGGCATTACAGAGTGTGACTACAAAGACCTGAACCTGCTGAAAAACTTCGTCAGCGAAACTGGCAAGATTGTTCCTGCTCGTATTACTGGCACAAAAGCCAAGTA
>JBFHVK010000635.1:0-1017 GCA_041589615.1 Gammaproteobacteria bacterium
AGTAACCATGTGCAAGTGAATCCATGCGCCTTCGGTAATCCAATAATCGGCTTTTTGGCCGATGGCTCTTAAATGTCCTGACTGTTCGCATTCAAAAAAATCCATCTCTAAAACTCCCTTACTGGTGTTGCTAACAAATTCCAAAGCCTGATATATAAAGGCTTTCTAAGTGCAACAGGTTTTTTGTAAAATACTGGCTTGCAGTAGAAACAGCGGTTTATTGTTTTCATTCCTCAATCCTCGCTATATATTCACGCGCCGCTCGGTCTGCAATACGCCATAAATTAATTTCTAGCTCTGTTGTCATGTCTGACAGTGGCTTGCTTAATACCGAAGCAATGACTGATTTGAAATCTGGATAAGTAGCTAAATCACCAGCGAAACTATCAAGGTGCGAGCTGTGCTTATCCTGTAAATCATGCGCGATCATTTCACGATCAATTAAGTGGTGGCCTGAGTTTTTAACCAAGTCATAAACGCTTGGCATGGTTACGGCGTTCTTTTCCTTCTCGTTAAAGAAGGCTATTTGTTGCTTGATGATTTCTGATGCCGGTAAGCAATTTTCAATATCAACCTTTTGAGGGCTGCACTCTTTAGCCAGCTTTAAGTTCTCCAGAATGGATACGTTTTCGGTTATGTCTAGCATGATTTATCTCCTAAACTATGTATGAGCGAGCTGTGAAAACGGCCATCACAAAGCAGCCAAAAAGGATGGCGTCCCAGCTAAAGCCAAAACCCCATGAAACGGTAGAGGCGATAGCGCAGCCAATTAGTGTTTGTTTTAAATATCCTTTGTAGCCTTCCATCTTCTCGACTCCGGTTTGTTTTGTGTTTTGCTTCTAACTGAGTACTAGTGTACTTAATCATGCCGCACCAGTCAAGTACAAATGTGCTTAATTTACTAATTATTTTCCAGATGTGGGGTTATTTTGTACTTAAATCAGGAAGTTATAAGGTGAAAAAATTATTCATTTACAGCTTGATTATTGTCTGTGGAGTAGGGCGCGGCGGCTTCGG
>JBFHVK010000636.1:0-1011 GCA_041589615.1 Gammaproteobacteria bacterium
GAGCGTTTCACTATTTCTGATTATGGGCGGCTTTATGGTCATAGTCGGTCAGGTAATAGCTAATTACTGGCTAGGTAAAGACCCGTTTAGCATTGCTGAATTTGCGGGGGCTGTAGCTCTACTAGTCGGAGCACTTCAAACAAGGGAGTGGAAACAGAAAGACATTGAGGCAAATAATGTTAAATATCCTGAGTTCGATTAAGAGTAAGACCCTACCTATTCTATTAGGTTTAATAGGCATTATGGCGGTTGTTATACAGTCTCTAAGGGGCGATAAGGAGCGTTTAAAACGAGAAGCAGCAGAGCAAGAGAAGGAAGACGAGAAAGCCGCTAGAGAGCAATCTAACAGGGCTACAGAGGCCTTAATAAGAGGCATGGAAGATGAGCAGACTAATACTAATCCTCGCGCTTACGATTTCCACGACTAGCTGTAATAATGTTAAGGTATGCGCCCAACCGCCTTTACCGCTACCGCCACCTATACCGGCTGAAAAGAAACTTAATCAAGATGAATTACAAGCAGTGTCAGACGAAACACTTGAGAAGATCATTCTACTAGATAAGCGTAGAAAGACTTTAGAGAGCATTATAGAAAGTACCCACAATGGGGCCGATAGTACCCTGAATGGGTCTAGCAACTAACCCCAACAGTTTGAACCCTGACCGGCAACCAGAAATGGTTAATGGTTAAACGTATCCTTTCAACATATTTACAATCTTCCGTTTTTTCGACAATTAGCACGATTCCCGGCAGTTTGTTTGTCATTCGCGAATAATGTAATGCCTGACCTAGTGCCTCGTGGTATTTGTAGGCAAAATCATATTCAATAGCATAGTGACTCGTTAAACAGTCTACCCGTGTCCCGTCCTCTAACGTCTTAGGCGTACCCGTACAATACTGCTCAACATATCCCCTTTCCCCTCCATGTGTAACTAATGGCACGAAAACCAGCAAAAATGTCATAAATTTCATTTATAAACCTAGCAGTTGTGATAGTTAATAGGGAAAAA
>JBFHVK010000637.1:0-1006 GCA_041589615.1 Gammaproteobacteria bacterium
GCACCGAGGCGACTACTGATTTTATTGATAACTGGTCTACGTATGACGAAAACTCATACGTTACCAACCCAAACAATAACGTCACTGTACCAAGCGCTCAAAAGTTGGTTGTAGATAAAGCCACTGAGCTTTTTGAGCAGTCGGAGACTGAAATAAACGAGGCGGTCGAACGAGCGGAAGCAGCAGCAGAAACAGCGGCCACAGAGGCAGAGGCAGCGGTTGCCGAGGCGGTCGCGGAGGCGTTCGAGCTCCAAGAGTCCGAAATTTTAACACTAATCTACCAAGGGATCGCGTAATGGCATCATATGAACAGGTTTTAGAATACGTAACAACGCCATCAACTACGGAGCCGACCACTTTAATTAGTGCGTTTTCAGACAGTCGCATTGTTTCAACATTCATTGTGTCAAATGTCGGAAGTTCGTCGGCAAATGTATCGATGGCAATTTATGACGGCTCAGATAATAAACTGGTCAGCATACTTTCTAATTATTCAATTGGCATTGGCAAGTCTCAAACGCTAAATGTTAACTCGTTAAACTTGCCAGCAACTTATAAAGTCATGGTTGAGTCGGACTCTGAGGATGTGAATTTTTGTGCGTCTGGGGTCAAGGTGACTGCAACTTACACCGGCGACGCTGAGGATGTAATTGAGGAGTACACGGAAGCAGCAAAGGCAGTCATTGATCAGGCTGTTATTGATGCTGAGGCTCAAATTGACGCCTACGCAGAAGGTTATGAAGACACCATTACAAACTTTGCAAGCACGACATTGCAACCTTATGCTGACGATGCGGAGGCTAGCGCGTCAGCCGCATCGGACAGTGAGACTAACGCAGCAACTAGTGAAGCAAACGCATCTGCTAGTGCATCAAGTGCCGCAACAAGCGAAAGCAACGCCGCCACTAGTGCGACAAATGCGGCAACTAGTGAGGCGAACACACAAGCATTGTTTGACAATTTTGATTCAAGTGTTGCTGAGTCTGTTGGCCTTGCTGCAATTCCA
>JBFHVK010000638.1:0-1002 GCA_041589615.1 Gammaproteobacteria bacterium
GTTAAATCCGGCCCTTCACCTGCATAATTATCATTTGCATCATATTCGCTTGACGTGAAGTAATTGACCGCACCAAATTGCCCTTCTTTAGTGCCTTTGATTGACGCATCAAAAGCTTCAAAATCATTGGTAGTGCCATGATACGCACGTAATATGAATGGCCCTTCGCCTGAAAAATCAGTGTCATTAATATCATCAGGATCTATAACAGGCTTGTCTGTTCCAGCCCATTTTTTAAACGCCTCTGACTCTGTTATAACTTCGCCATTTTCATCATAGGCTGATTGATCTTGAAACGCCTGCAATTGAAAAATGGCAGGATCAAAATCACCACTAGGCACATCAGGCCCAGCCTGCTCTTTCAGAGAATCAGGCAATACTTCATCATTCAATATCGTATCGGTTGTATTGTTTCCGTATAGCGCCTGTATGATGTCTCGATTGCTGGCAAAGGATAAATCAATGCCCTGTTCTTCAAGCTGTGCTATGGCTTGCTCTATCTGTTCTGATTCTTTCAGCAGATCCTGATTTATATTGTTTTCTGAAAATACGGTTTCACCGGCCAGCTCTGAATCAATGGCGTTTAACAGGTCATCCTGCAAGGCCGTGCCTGTTTCTGCTTTGATATAACCTGCTTCGATTGCAGCTTCAAGGGCTTCATCAATGGTCATGCCGTTATCTGTGACCAGTTTTTTCTGCCCAGGCTTGCCTTTGTGGAATTTATCCGCATCACGCGCAGCCAGCTCGCCGCCATCATCGATAATGCCGCCCCTGTTTGCCAGGAATTGAATCAGGCCTTCGCCGTATATATCACGCTGGTTAGGTGTTTTGCCTTTGCGAATGGTATTGACAAAATTTATCTGATCTTGTGTCAGGCTATCATCAACAATTTTCAGGCCGTACTTCTGGTATATTTCATGCGGCATAACCCCTGCACGATCCGATATAGCAACCGCTGCCGCCCTGTGTAGCAGTGCGTATTGATTCGCTACTTCAGGGGTA